>CAYNPZ010000155.1:0-8806 GCA_964399175.1 uncultured Bacteroidales bacterium
GCATGACCGTATGCAGGCCACCCAGGATGATATCCGTTAAATCCTGGGAAATCCTGCCACGGAATGTGTCGTGAATGGAACGAGGTTGCTCAAATATTTCCATGAGTTGCCCAGCGTGTGTGTCCGATCCCTAAACTTCCTGAGATATTCTGATCTTGAGCATGTAGTTCCAGATCAGCCACTTTTCCCTTCTTTTTCAGAATGGAAAAGGCACCCTTGTTTCCCAAAAGAGATATGCCTGCAGAGTCGTAGCCCCGGTATTCCAGTCGTTTCAGGCCGTTGATAAGGATGTTATAGGCTTCCTTTTGGCCAATATAACCTACAATGGCACACATAGTTTTGGTACCTTTTCATTTAAATTATGACAAATCTTGGTAGAAAATCAATAATTTATAGCTTAAATCATTGTTATATCTTTGTTTTTCTATTTATAAAATTGTTATATTTTTTATTGATAAGGTACGAAAAATAACCTGAACATGCATGGCTTTTCATATTGCTAATAGTTTAGCCCTTGTGCATTTGGGTAAATATCCTGTTTGGGTCTGGCTTGTCCAGGTTATGGTTTGTAATATTTGATCCTTAGTTTAACCGGTGTTGCATGATCGCTACCCGAGAGGATCAATTGAGCCGGTTGGTAACGGAAATTCCGGGTTTGAACATACAGCCGGTTGTTGTTCACCTGTTCGTTGATATATGCCTGCAGATAAGTGGTGATGTTGCAGCTGAATACATTCCGCTCTTCATCATATTCTCCATTGAAGAATTGACTGTTCGAAATGGAGACATAGCTTGTATCAGCCGGATAGGCATACATGCCCACTGATGCCGGGAAAAGCGGATTGTCAGGGGATACCAACGGCTTTAGTTCAATTTCCGCACGAGCCAGAAAGTTGGTATCCTGACTAAATGTCTCCCTCACGCTTTCGGGAATCAAAAGTTTTGCCCTGGTCCCGCCGGGACCGTTTATGAAGAGCAAGCTGTCGGTTTGCGTACTGTCGTTATTCAGAAATTGATTGATGTTTACTTCCGCATTGGCTTCCCCATAAAAATGCTCGTATGTGTTTACCCGCAAGGAAGTAGAGGAAATCGGATACTCGAGGGTGTCTACATTATCTTCTCCGGTTCTTCTGTAGCCCAGTTCCAGACGCGTGGTGTCGTTGGTTATCTTGATATTACTCAGAAAGCCGTTCCCCGGTGCCTCCATTTTTGCATAAATGCCCGGGAAGAAGTCAAGAAAGGCATTCATATCTCCCATTGTCGTGTCCGGTGCGGTAGTTAGGAAATCTGCAAATGAACGGCTGAGATTCACCTTGATGATACTGTCGCCCAGGAATTCAGCAGATTCTGAAATCAGGTCTGCAGAATTATAAAAGTTTTCAGGATTGGTAGTGGAATAATATTCCTTATCTAATTCCAATCCCTTATTTAGTTTATATACATGTACTTCCGCATCATCGGATGATCCGTAAATTTCTCCTATCTTGAAATAAAGCGTAGCCCCGACTGAATCTATGTTAGAAAAGCTGACCGAATCAGACTTATAAACATGGGACATGAACCCTGCCTTCATTCTTCCGAACTGGGGAGTGAAATATTCGCCAAGCAGAACATTGGAATGTTGAAATGTGTTGGGTGCTTCGATGGAGGTATAGAGGGTTGGGAAAGAATCGGCTCTTTCTACAAAGGTTTGAACCTTAAAAGTTGTATCGTAGCCTGCAACTATGGTGTCGTCGGGATGCATGAGCTGATCGCCGAATTCTTTCGCTTCTTTTTCACATCCGTAAATCGCTAAAAAAAACCCTGCAAATAACAGGGATTGCTTTACTGCCTTGACAAGCTTCCGCTTCATCACAAATCCTTTCTTGTTAAATATCATACAATTTATTTGGTTAATAATTCATCATAGAATTCCGAGTAAGCATCGATGTATTTGTCTTCCGGCTGGTATTCAAGGACTGGTTTGTTAATATCCTTTATGAATTCCTCCATTTCTCCGTTGATTTGCTGACTCCCCTTAATGACGGCATCTGAATTGTCTATAGCCATTTTGGAAAGATTGACATAATTGGGGTTATCCTTGATTCTTTTGATGGCTTTGTTGTTGATGCCTTCAATCTTCAGTTTATCCTTGAATTCCTTTCTAAATGGGGTGTCGAACTCATCCTTGTAAATGGAATAAACCACTTTTGAATTGGCAAAAAGTGGATCTTCATTATATGAATATTTGAGATATAGAGGCAACAAAGAAGTGAACCATCCAAGACAGTGGACGATATCGGGTGACCAGCGGAGCTTTTTTACAGTTTCCAGTACCCCTCTGGCAAAAAATATGGCTCTCTCATCATTATCGGAGAAGTATTCTCCATTTTCATCTTTTAGCGTATATCTTCTCTGGAAGTAATCTTCATTGTCAATGAAATATACCTGCATGCGCGCTGACTGAATGGAAGCAACCTTAATGATCAGGGGACGATCGGTATCGTCAATGATCAGGTTCATACCGGAGAGCCTGATTACCTCATGCAGCTGATTTCTTCTTTCGTTAATGCTCCCGTATTTAGGCATGAATGTGCGTATTTCCTTGCCTCTTTCCTGTATGCCCTGAGGTAAATAACGGCCAGTACGGGACATTTCAGTCTCAGGAAGATAAGGTGTGATTTCCTGAGAGATGAAAAGTACTTTCGTTTTTTCCATTATAGTAATATATATTTAGTATCAAATGACCGCAAAGTTAGTAAAATTATTCGTAATTACCAATAATTTAGAACCCCAGCCAAATGAGTCCCCGGCAGGTAAAATTTTTGAAGATGGGTGATTATCCAATCCAGTATCTCAGGTGATAGGCGCTGTCCCAGAATAGCCATTCGTACCGGGAAGAGCGGACGTAAAGCCTTTTCATTTTATCTCTTGTTTGATGGGTGGTTTCTTCGGCAAGCCTTTGGATGAGTTCTTTAAGCCTTTGGGTGGTCTTGTCAAATTCCGCTCCTGAGTAAGTATCGATCCAGCGCTGATATTTGTTTCCCCATTGGGCATGCTGATAAATATGCACCGCAACCTTGTTATAGAGCCAGAAACAAGGCAAAAGGGCTGCCATAGCCTCTGCATAACTCTTGTATGCAACAGCCTGTAGCAGAAAGTTGGAATAGGCCTCCGTGGAAAGTGCGATTTCTTCCGGAGGAGCAATTTGAAATTGTTTAATGAACTCGTCATGCAGCGCCCTTTCTATATCCAATCCCTCTTTGGCAAAACTTATGAATTCCGACAATTCTTCATGGGAAGGGGCTTTTGAAGCCAGGGCAGCCAAGGCGCGGGAATATTCTCCTATATAATGAATGTCCTGCCGAAGGTAAAAACGGAATTTATCTTCCGAAAGCGTGCCTTTGGCCAGTTCAATATTGAACGGATGACGGATGATATCGTGGTATACGGGCTCAACCGATTCATCCAGCTCTTTTAAAAAGTCCATACTGGTGTTTTTAGCTCCAAAATTTATAAAAATGATGAACAGGACCATGTCCATGTCCAAGTTGATAGTTTGCCCCTTCCTGAATGGCCTGATGGGTGTAATCCAGTCCTTTCTGGATGGCCTCCTTCATGCTGCGGTCCCGTGCCAGCCAGGCTGCAACAGCAGAGGACAAGGTACATCCCGTACCATGGGTGTTATTGGTTTCAATCCGCTGAAAGGGGATTTCCATGAGCGCATCTTCCGAAGAAAGATAAAAAATATCGGACAGCTCGTCACTTTTAAAGTGCCCCGACTTTAAAAGAACCGCTTTTGCTCCGGTCCGGGCAAGTTCACGCGCTGCCTGCTTAAAATCTTCCCGGGTATTGATCTTTTTATTCAGAATGATTTCGGCTTCCGGTATATTTGGCGTGATAACCGATACGGCCGGTATAAGCTCCTTTATCAGCGTTTCAATGGCATCATCCTGAAGGAGCTTATCTCCAGAAGTAGCTACCATCACCGGATCCAGGACTACATTCTCAACCTTGTATTTTTGCAATGAGCGAAGTATGGTTTGGATCACCTCTGAACTGTGCAGCATGCCAATCTTAATCGCATCTGTGCCGATATCTTCCATAACCGAATCAATCTGGCTCTCGATTATCTCCGGGGGCACCGGGTGAATGTCCCTGACTCCTGTGGTATTCTGTGCGGTGATGGCTGTTAAGGCCGACATTCCATACACACCATTGGCCGAAAAAGTTTTCAGGTCGGCCTGTATTCCGGCTCCGCCGCCGCTGTCAGAGCCTGCAATGGTCAATGCCTTATTATAGTGATGGATGTTCTTCATTTTTGATATTTATTTTGAATTTTCAGAAATGAACATATCCTTCCTTGAGGTCTTTCAATTCCTTTTTGTCTTTGAGATAAACAATCTCCGGATCGCCTTTTTCAACATAACCGATCCTGTATAGCGGTTTTCCAAACTTTTCACGGAATTTTCCGGCCAGGAATTCGTATTCGGTTTTATCTACCGTAAGAAGAAGTACATAGTCTTCTCCCCCTGATACGGATAATTCAAGCGGGTTCCACTGGTAACGTTCTGCCTGCCGGATCAGCTCCTCCGACATGGGTATCTGTTCCAGTTCAATGGTTCCCTTTAACCGGGATGCTTTAAGGATGTGTTTCAGATCGGAGGAGATACCATCTGAAACGTCCATCATGGCATGAACAGGTTCGAACTGCGAAAGCCACAGGCTTTCCAAAACATGCGGAGGAGGGGTCAGGTGCTGTTCAAGCAGCTTTTTGGCATTATCGTCCTCAGGCAGGCCATTCAGGATAACCTGCAATCCACCTGCTGAGTCACCGACCTTTCCGGTAAGACAAACCACATCATTTTCACGGGCAGCTGAGCGCAGTTTGATGTGTTTATTAGGAATTTCACCGGTGACTCCGACGTTCACAATGATTTTATCCTCCGAGCTGGTGGTATCACCACCCAAAAGCGGCACATGATGTTCTTCGCTTAGTGCTTTATAGCCCCGCATGAATTCTTCCACCCATTCTACCTCCATATCTTTGGGCAAACCGATGGAAAGATAAGTAGCGATCGGTTTGCCTCCCATGGCAGCAATATCACTTAGGTTGACCGATAAAGATTTGTATCCGAGCTGGTATGGCGTGATCTTATCCCTTAGGAAATGCGTTTTTTCTATCAGCATATCTGTTGTATAAATATGGGAATTTTCTTCATCAACAGGAATGATGGCCGCATCATCGCCAATCCCTGTGAGATGTTTGTTTACCAGCTTTTTGAATTCAGGGGCAATTACCTCCTCTATGAGGCCGAATTCTCCTATCCTTGATATCTTCATGTACTGTTTTTTAAGGATTAAATGATTGAAAGCCTGCCCGCCAAAACGAAGCGGAGGCGGGATTGAATACCTGTCCGCCGGCAGGTGGAACTGAATAACCGGATGATTCTGTCATTGAACGATATTTGTTTGTGTTCATTATATTTTTTAAGGGATCTTTATTTTATATTCAGTTCAAACACTCATTTTCCGGTCATGATCTTACGGATTTCCTGGCATTTTTAGCATTTTCAACCGCTTTTCTCAGTTCTCCGGCAGCATCCTCCGGATCATCCGCGGAGCAGATGCCGGAAACCACAGCCACTCCGTCTGCACCTGCCTTTATCACATCACCTGCATTGTGAGCTTTTATGCTTCCAATTCCCACCGACGGGTGGCGGCATATTTCATTGATTTTCCGAACCCCTTCAAGGCCCAGTTCTTTAGTAAGCTCTTCTTTTGTGGTTGTGGTATAAACGGGGCTTATAGCAACATAATCCACATCCAGCTTGTCAGCTTCTTCCGCCTGATGGTAGCTTTCAACAGAAAGCCCGATAATGGCCTCTTTCCCCAGAATTTTTCGCGCCATTTTATAGGGCATGTCTGTTTGTCCCAGATGGACGCCATCGGCTCCAACAGCCAGGGCAACATCCACCCTGTCATTGATCAGAAGCGGCACGCCGTATGACTTCAGCAGTTTTTTTATATGCAAGGCTTCATCAATGAAATCTTTGGTATCCACATCCTTTTCCCTGAGCTGGACGATTGTGGCTCCTCCCTTAACTGCTTTCTCCACCACCCAGGCGAGAGACCTGCCCAGGGAAAGGTCTCTGTCGGTGACCAGGTAGACTGCAAGGTCAATTTTCTTGATATCACTCATTTTTCCAGCGTTTTTGTATCTGTTCGCGGTCAATTTTATAAAGTGCATCAAGGAATTTTACATAGAAAGTACCGGGAGCATCCGATTCTTCGGATGCCATCTCTCCGGCAATGCCCATAACAATCATGGCTTCGGTTGCAGCAGCAAACGGGTCGGAGTTGACTCCGGCAAAGGCTGCCGTCAGGGCAGTGGCTGTACACCCTGTGCCGGTAACCTTTCCCATCAGCGGATGTCCGTTAGCTATTGCACGGGTATCCTCCCCATTGGTTATATAATCGGTTTTGCCGCTGATGCTGACCACTGTCCCGGCGTTTCTGGCCAGATCTTTTGCTGCTTCAAGTGCTTTTTCCGCTGAAGCTGTACTGTCCACGCCCTTGGTAGTGAACCCGGCCTGGGCGATGGCCAGCAATTCCGAGCCATTGCCTCTTATCACCTGCGGCTGCACTTCATTGATGATGTCTTTGGTGGTATTCGTTCTGAATGTGGTAGCTCCTGCCCCCACTGGGTCCAGTACCACGGGGATACCTTTCTCCTTTGCCGTTTTTCCGGCCAGATGCATGGCTTCTACCCATTTTTCGCTTAAGGTACCAATGTTGATTACCAAAGCGGAAGCGATCGAAACCATTTCTTCCATCTCTTCACTGGCATGAGCCATCACCGGCGATGCCCCAATGGAAATCAAAGCATTGGCTGTACTGTTCATTACCACATAGTTGGTAATATTGTGCACCAGTGGTGCGTTTTCTCTTAGCTTTTCAAGATCCTGTATAACTTGTTTCTGATTTATCATAATGTATTCGTTTTTATTTGGTTGCACATATGGCTACATAATTGCCTTTGTCATATCCTTCCTGTGCTTCTTCAATATAATCATTGGAGTATAGGGGATGTGTAGTAAGGGTCTGGGCGAACCGATAATTGCTGAATCCCGTTTTCTCCATTAAATCTACTTTTTCCAGGGTACTTCTCCAGTTGGCTTCTTTAACGAATTCTATCGGGTAAACCGATGCAGGCCTGATGTTGTTCAGCATACTATGATCCCACCTACCCAGTGTTTTAGCCAGATTATACAGCATGGCAAAAGAACCTTCTTTGGGCACATCTACCACCACCAATTTGCCGCCTTTTTTGAGTGCATACCAGGCCTTTTCAAAAGCCGCATCCAGATCGCTGATATAACTGGGTGTACCATTGAATAAGAGGGCATCATAGGCTTCTGTTTCCAGGTCAGCCTCCTCTGCAGTGGCGATATCTACAGACATGCCTCTTTTCCTGGCAATTTCAGCCATGGATTCCGAGGGCTCTATGCCTTCTTTTACCTCAATGCCGTAATTCTTCTGCAGGAAGTATTCGAACAACCCGCTGCCGCACCCTACAGAGAGCGCTCTTCCGGGGCTTTTAAGAAAATAAGCTACAACCGAAAGTTCCGAAAGGAACAGGTTCTCGTTCTCCATGAACCAGGCATCGTATTTCCCGGCATACTGATCGAACGAAAGCTTCTGTTTTGTTTGTTTGTCTGTACGCATAGAGTAATGATTTTATTATGAATAAAAAAAGCCGCTTCGCTAAACACGCAGCTCAGCGAAACGGCTTATCAATGAATCTGTTTTGTTAAATATCATCGGATTCCGTATCCCTGCGCTGCTATTAAGCAGATCAGGTTCAAAGGGTGTATTCTCAGCCTGCCGGACGCTCCGGCAAGCACCCCTGAAACAGATCAGTTAAATCTTTACTGTTAAAGAACCATTTTCGAAATCTCCAACAAAATTAATTAAATTATTGTTTACCTCAAATCGTTAATTTTCATTTTCCATACCCAATTATTGCCTACCCTGGTATTTATCTGTCCAACAGTGGTTTCATTTTACCCAACATGGATATATATTTGCTTAACCCTAGTTCTTCTTTATTCACCCCTGATAAATTTTTGCTCAACCCTGAAACATTTTTATTCAACCCCGAAACATTTTGGTTCAACCCTGGAACATTTTAGTTCAACCCTGAAACATTTTTGCTCAACCCTGAAGGATTATACCCAGTCCTGAAAGATTTTTGCTCAATCCTGAAAGACTTTTGTTCAACCCTGAAACATTTTTGTCTATCCCTGAAAGATTTTTGACCCATCCTGAAAGATTTTTACTTCACCCTGAAAGATTTTTGCTCAATCCTGAAAGACCTTTACTTTACCCTGAAAGATTTATGTACCACATGGAAACATTTTTGCCTTATCCTGAAAGACCTTTGCTTTACATTGAAAGACCTTTAACTATCCCTGAAACATTTTTGACTTTTATGGAAAGACCTTTGTCTCGCATTGAAAAATTTCTGACCAATATTGGCTGACCAATAATCAATTCTATCGCGCACCCTAACGGGGCGCCGATGGATCGACGAGCGAAATGGTGCTATCGCTATTGGCCCTCTATGAGGGCGTTTCCGAAGGATTGGTTCCCAGGTTATAGAATCAAAACACAACCTTCCATATTGAGAAATGATTGAAAACGTATCGATAAAATCGTGTACAAGCTCATTTCCACAGTTGACTATTGTAGCTGCTTTCAATTCTTTCTGAAGGTTCTTGCCTCTTGCCCCGATTAGGGGCAGATAGCGATAGAAAAGACAAAA
>CAYNPZ010000156.1:0-237 GCA_964399175.1 uncultured Bacteroidales bacterium
TGATTCTTTTAAAGTCTTAATTTCATCTGCTTCCGGTTCCATTAATGGAGGTCTGACCCTTGAAACCGGAAGACCAGAGCTTATAGCAAACGCAGTCTTTACGGCTGGTAAAGGATTTTTTAATCTTTTATCACGACCAAAAAACGCTATAAATAAATTATAGAGCCTCTTGAATTTTTCTGTGGTCTCTTGAATTTCACCTTCTAAATAACTGTTGATCATGTCACGCATCATATC
>CAYNPZ010000156.1:247-8742 GCA_964399175.1 uncultured Bacteroidales bacterium
ACCTCCGCTCACTACTCCCGAACCTCCCTGAGTCATAATAGCCAAAACCATTAAATCATCACCGGAATAAACTTCAATCTTTCCTTCAGTCAATCGCAATACTTCAGAAGCTTGCAGAGGATTTACACCTGCCTCATCTTTCAATCCAATAATATTTTTGTATTCAGTAAGTTGCAATACTGTGGCCGGTTCAATATTGGTTCCTGTAAGAAGGGGTATATTATAAATAAATATAGGTAAATCTATATTTTCAGCAACTTTGGCGAAATGTTGATACAACCCTTCCTGAGTGGGATGGCAATAATAAGGTACAACAACCATTACTGCATCATAACCTAACCCTTCCGCTTTTTGGGTAAGTTCTATAGTCTCTTTGGTGTTGGAGCTGCCTGTTCCGGCAATTAAAGGCATTTCATTACCAACCTCTTTCTTAACTGAAGAAAACAAATTGACTTTTTCTTCAAAACTCATGGTATAAAACTCACCATTTGTCCCGGCAATAATCAAGGAATCGCATAAGCTCTTTTCAATAAGATGCCTTGCAACTTTATTGGTTAACTCATAATCAATTGTATAATCTTCATTAAAAGCCGTACACATTGGGATTATTACTCTTCCGAATTTTCTTACTGTATCCATATTATATTTTATGAAGAATTTACTTTATTTTTATATTCGCTATTGGATTCTCTTTCAGGCTGGAATTCCAAAAAGATTTATTTGGAGAGGGTCCCATTTCAAACTCCAGCCGGCCGCCATTTACAATCTCTTCATGGGTAATCCAGGGCCGCTTCAAGGGTTGCCCGTTCAACCTTGCCGATTGGATGTATTTATTATCCCCGGAAACATTATTGGCGATCACCGTAAAAGTTTTATCGTCATAATATTCACCAAGATTAACTTCAATCTTATCGAATAGCGGACTACCTATCTGATAAACTGAACTTCCCGGTGTCACAGGATAAAATCCCATGGCTCCAAAAACAAACCAGGCCGACATCTGCCCCATGTCATCATTCCCGCATAATCCACGGGAATCAATACCATATTTGGTTTCCATGATTTCACGAACACGTTTTTGGGTCTTCCAGGGCGTTCCTCCATAATTATACAAATAAGCGACATGATGAGAAGGCTCATTGCCGTGTACATATTGCCCAATAGTACCTGTAACGCCAGGATACATAGGACCTGAATTAGAAGATGGGAGAGAGAACAGCTCATCCAGCCGGTCTACAAAAGAATCCGGCCCGCCCATTAGCTCCATGAGACCGGGAATATCATGAGGCACATACCAAAGGTACTGATAAGCGTTGGATTCGGTATAATGCCGATTGGGACTAACCCCTATCCACCAGGGATCCCAACAATTATAATAACTGTTAAAGCCATTGTTGACAATTTGCGGAGTCTTATTCCTTCTACACTTCTGCAACCAACTGCCATCAGCCATTCGTGGACGAAAAAATCCGCTTGTTGTATCATATACATTACGATAATTTTGGGACCGTTTCATCAAAACTTTATAATCCTCCATTCTGCCCAGATCTTTTGCCACCTGAGCCAATCCCCAATCGACATACGCATCCTCAAGTGTCAGCGAAACCGATTCTCTTACACGATCTGCTGCAACATATCCCAGTTTCTGATAGCTTTCTAACCCTTCCCGGCTGTATTTGTCCTCTTCCCCTGGGATGAACGCATTTTTACGCATACCTGCATAAGCCTTCTCTAGATCATAATCGCGAAGACCTTTCAGGTAAGAATCGATTATCACAGCAGACCCGTGATCCCCTATCATCACATCACTGTAAAAATTCCGGTAGCTTGTCTGAAGCGGGATACGACCTCCCTGTTCATACATGGCCAGCAAGGTTTTGATCACATCGGTCTGCCTTTCGGGTTCCAAAATGGTAAAAAGTGGGTGCACCGCCCTGTAAGTATCCCATAATGACAAATCTACATGATAGGTAAAATCCTTTGTTTTATAGATTGTATCCTGAAAATGGCTGTAATAGGAACCATTAACATCGGAAAAAGTTCTTGGAAACAACATACTGTGATACAATGCAGTATAAAATTTTTCCTTATTTATTTGGGTGCCTCCATCTACTTTTACTTTACGAAGTTTATTGTTCCACTCGTCTTGAGCCGCTGTTCTGAGGCTGTCAAAATCCCAACCTTTGATTTCAGCATGAAGATTGCGTTTGGCTGCTTCAATGCTTGTAAAAGAAATCCCAACCCGGACAATAACCGACTCATCTTTGCCGGTCTGATAATTTAAAAAAGCACCAACATCCTCAGTGCCTTCAGCAGACCGCTGCATATCAAATGGCTCTCCAGAGTGAAAGGTACCAAAAGAATCAAATGGTTTGTTGAATTCTGCATAAAAATACCAGGTGAAAGGAATATTTCCCTCACGCTCAAATATAGTAGTAGAGCCAGCAAGCTGATTGTTGCCAATAACCTTAATATTGGCTGGTCCTCGTCGTCCATTGGTAGGATAGGGAGTGATGTCTACTATAATATTTCCTTCATCTGTGGATGGAAATTTGTATCGGTGCATTCCGGCCCGCTGACTAGCCGTCAATTCTACCTCAACATCATAATCATCCAGTATTACCTTATAATATCCCGGGCTCGCCTCTTCCCGATCATGGGAATAACGTGAACGATAACCCACATCAGGAGATCCCTCCTGGCCTGGATCAGTTTGCAGGGGTCCGACTGTTGGCATGAATAATATATTGGCATATTTAATCCAGGTTCCCGGACCCGTACCACTTAAGTGGGTATGGCTGAATCCCACAATACTTTTCTTACCATAATAATAATTTTTTTCACCCATAGCTCCGTTGTCGGGACTAAGCTGCACCATTCCAAATGGCCTTGTTGCTCCGGGAAAAGTATTACCTGTGGGGAAATTATTTCCCGTTGCTCCTGTACCTATAAATGGATTAACATATTCGACGGGATTTATGCGATCCTCAGTGTTACAACCCGTAAATACAAATCCAAACATCAGACAAATACATAAAGATTTAAACCTAAAAGATATCGTATCAAACCTGATCATAAGCTTATATTTTATATTGATAAATAATCATTTTTAATATTGGTTTTCTGCCTCAATTGCTACACATAAGGCAGCCAGGTCTCCAATCTGCTCTCCCAACTCTGCGGGAACAATTTGACAGGCACTTACTGCCTCAGGCAATGCTTCTTGCTGAACCACTTCACGGGCAGGATCCAGCAACAGATCACCCAATCTAACTGCCATACTTCCTATAACAATTAATTCAGGATTTAAAATATCAAGTAAAACAGACAAGCCTTTCCCAAAATACTTCCCGCTTTTCTTAATGACTTTAAGTGCGATTTCATCTCCCGTTTTTGCTAATTCAACAACATCTTTACCTGTTATTTTAAAAGGTTCCTTATAATTCTCAAGTATTTGTTGTTCTCCAATTTGTTCTTTAAGACAAAGAAGTTCGAAGGCCATTATCTGAGATAGACCGGTACCACTACAAAATCCTTCAAAGGAACCTCTTTTGTTATAACCAATGGGTCCGTCGCTGTCTAAGCGGATGTGTCCCGCTTCTCCTCCAAGATCGGTGGTACCGGAATACAATTGTCCATTCAGAATCAAACCTGCTCCAAGTCCGGTACCGAAGGTCAAAAAAATCAAATTGTTATATCCTTTACCTGCTCCATATCTCCATTCAGCTAATGCTCCTGCGTTTGCATCATTTTCAATAGCAACCGGGACCTGAAATTTATCCGTGAGAATTTTTACTATAGGTACTTTATCCCATCCGGGAAGATTGGGAGGAGAACAAATCATTCCCTCTTTACTGTTCAAAGGTCCGCCACAACTGATTCCAATACTTGATATTTTTTGTTTGTGAGAAAATTCGGATATCTGCTCTATAAAAAAATCAAGCGTGGGCTGCCAGTTGTTTTTACCTTTGGTAGTAGCTATTTGTTTCCTTTGATCAATATTTCCTTGGTCATCAATTAACAAAACCGCCGACTTTGTACCGCCAATATCAATACCAATATACCATTGTTTATTCATTTTAATTGGGGTTTAGACTTATCTATTTCGTAAATCTCATATTATAAATCGCCAGAAAGCTTAAATAAAGAAAAATTCCAAGCGGAATCAGGAAACTTACTTGGATAGACCATTCTGCAACCACTCCCATAATGGCCGGAATAAAAGCCCCTCCGACTATTGCCATAACAAGCAATCCCGAGAGTTCATTGTCCCTTTCCGGCATGCTGTCAATGAGAATAGAAAAAATAAGGGGAAAAATATTTCCAAAACCTATTCCGGCAATAAAAATAGAGACAATCACAATTGTTTCTGATGGCATAAACATACCCAATAAACCTACCAATCCTACCAATGAACTGATAATGAAAAATCTCTTAGGAGATAAATAGTTGAGTATTATTGAACCAAGCAATCTGCCGAGGACCAATGATGTAAGAAAAAAACCTATGCCTAATGTTGCCAGGCGCTCGATATCCAGTCCAAATCTATTCTCAAGGTATGTTGCAATCCAGGAATTCAAACCTACTTCTGCACCTACGTATAAAAAAATCCCCAATACCATTAAAGATACACGCCGGATTTTTAAAAGGGCAAAGCTGCTGCCTAAGCTGGCCAAACTGTTTAATCCTTTGGCCTCGCTGGATTTTGCCATCTTAAGAGGTAAAATGGCAAACAAGGTAATGGCCACAACAATAGCATAAATCAAAAAAATGTTTTGCCAGGCCAGGCCAAGAAAAACGATTAACGGAACAACATAAGGCCCTGTATTGGTACCTATGCTTTTTATGAACTGAGCAAATGTGAGGTTCCTTGAATATTTACCCTCTTCAGAAACATCTCTCATAGCTGGATTTCCTGCAACCTGGAGCCCACACATACCTATTCCCACCATAAATATGGCAATAAGCACATAATAATATTGAGCAATGCTGATGCTTGGTATCAGCAATCCAATAAGTGCAATCAAAAGAAATGTAATCAACACGTACTTTTTCCCTTTCCTGTCCGATAAAATTCCGATGGGTACAGAAAATAAGCCAAAAGGGATCAGCCCGGCAAAAGGCAATAATCCTGCAAGACTGGAGGACAGATCAAATTCCTTTGTTGCAAATCCAACAAGGGTACCGACCACATCACCAAAACCCATTACGAAAAAAGCAAGAAAAATTGGAAGCGTTTTAAGTTTCATAGGTCTATTTCATTTAATCGGATTTATAATTATTTTTAAAATTGATCTTATGTTTTATAACTCTTCTGGTATATGCCATTTTTCCGGTATAAAATCAGGATTCAGGCTTGGCAATCGAGCATTTACCCGTTCTCTCCATTTTTTAAGTTTCTGATATAAACGCTTAGCTATTTCTTGATGACTGTCGGCCAAATTGTTCTGTTCTTCAATATCTTTTTTCAGATTGTACAATTCGATTTTATTATCTTCAAAGTAATGCAGCAGTTTCCACTTTTCATCACGCATGGCACTGACAGGGCCTTTCCTTCCGGGATAGTAATGGGGATGATGCCAGTATAAGGCTTCTCTTTCCAAATTGTTTGATGGATCTTTTAACACCGGAGCTATAGAAATGCCATCCAGGTTTTTATTGTGTTCTTCCTCTCCCTTGAAACCCAATAAATCCAGAAAAGTTGGATAAAAATCCATCGAGGTTACAGGAACATCACAAACACTTCCGGGTTTTGTTAAACCCGGCCATTTGATCATTAACGGAACCCGCACTCCTCCCTCGTAAAGAGACCCTTTCCCGGAACGCAAGGGATGATTTTGTTCGGCATTGGTACGGGGTTTAGCCAGTCCTCCATTATCAGAATAAAAAATAATTACTGTTTGGTCGGATATACCCTCTTCTTCTACCTTCTGTAATATACGCCCGACATTTTCATCCAAACTGGCAATCATTGCAGCGTAATCCGGATTTTTATGATGGAGATCCGGTTCTGCTTTATCCTGATAGTATTCGACATATTCCGGCTTACCATCAAGCGGGACATGAGGGGTATAATAGTTCATCTGAAGATAAAAGGGTTCTTCTTTTTTTGATTCAATGACTTTTAAAGCTTTATCAGTTAAACGATCCGTCAAATAGGTGCCTTCATTATCTGAATCTATATCGACCAAATCAGGCACATACCTGTATTCATTGTCAACTTCCCGCCAACCGCTAAAAGGGTACCAATAAGTATGCGGCATGCCCCATTTTGTACCTCCGATGTTTAGATCAAAACCATGGGCTTCCGGATAATGCACAGCATTTCCCAGATGCCATTTACCTATATGAGCGGCGAAATAACCAGCTTTTTCAAATACCTCTCCGAGACTGAACTGATCTAAAGGCAAATTGCCTGTAGTCTCAGGTGGTAAAAGCTTATGTTTGCTATTGGGCTCAGGCGGACCGGAATCTTCATGCCATGTAGTCATATTTAAGCGTGCCGGATGTTTACCAGTCATAAGAGAGGCCCGCACCGGCGAGCTGATGGAAGCTGCTGTATAAGCATTGGTGAATCTTAAATTTTCGCTGGCAAAACGGTCTAAATTGGGAGTCTCATGCAGGTCGCTTCCATATAAGCCCAAATCGGACCATCCCAAATCATCTGCAAGAATAAAAATTACATTGAATTTCTTGTTTGTATTCTGTGAAAAGAGGCTTTTAGTCATTACCAATATGAATAGTACTGCTATAAAATTTTTTATTATTTTATTCATCGTAAGGAAAATTTATAAATTTAACTTTTTCAGGTATATTATTCATTTTGTTCTCTGTATTCATTTAACATATCCTGAAGTCTTTCTACGATGCCCCTGTGACTGTCCCATAGATTTTTTGATTCACTTAAATCAGTATCCAGATTATATAACTGGCCTTTCGCTTCACCCCTTTGAATTTTCCATTCAATCGGCTGAGTGAAGCCACCACTCCCCCGTCCTTCAATCAATTTCCAGGAACCTTTGCGAATAGCAAATAAGCCTGATCTGGGAGCACGGTGTATCAAAGGCACTCGATCTTCTAATGCTTCTCCATATAAAGTGGGCAGAATATTATAACTATCCAAAGCTTCCCGGGGTGCAGATCCCTTTAAAATATTTGCGAAAGTAGAGTAAAAATCAATCAACGAAATTACGTCTCTGTTTACACTACCCTCTGATACTATACCAGGCCAGCGTATAATAAAAGGAACACGATGACCCCCTTCCCAGATATCCGCTTTCTGACCTCGTAACACCCCGTTGGGAGCGTGTCCATGGTGATCAACATCATACTTTTCCCTGTCTACCGGATCGCCCCAATGGGGAGGACCATTGGTTAAAGCTCCATTGTCACTTGTCACAATAAGTATGGTATTCTCTTTTAATTCCAGCTCATCCAACAATTGATCTATTTCTCCAACTGCCCAATCAAATTCAGCAACCATGTCGCCCCGTTCACCTGCCATACTTTTTCCTTTTATGAAATCAGGAGGAACACAAGGTGAATGAGGTGCTGTTGCTGCATAATAAAGAAAAAATGGATCTTCAGACTGTTGTTTTTGGTGAGAACGTATAAATTCTTTTGCCTTTTTTGCTAAAGTCGGCCCAACATCTTCATCCTTCCATCCAGGAGTCATCAGTCCACCTCTGTCCCATTGCAAAGTATTTCTCGGATCCTTATCAACGCTGGGAACTCCAACCGTCCGATCATTCTCTATAAATGTCCAAGGAGGCATATCCAAAGAACCGGGAATTCCAAAGAAATAATCAAAACCATGTTCTAAGGGACCGTTGGTTATCGGTTTATGGTAGTTGATATTTTCTCCATTGCTTCCAGCCCATTCTGCTCCTTCTTCCAATCCCCATTGTAATCCCAAATGCCATTTTCCTATTGCAGCGCTGTGGTATCCATGGTCATTAAGATATTCAGGAAGTGTCTGTATCTCGGATTCAAGGCGAGGAGTTGCATAACCATAACCTCCCTTGACATTCATGTCGCTTCGCCAATAATACCTGCCGGTTAACAGAGCATACCTGGTAGGAGTACTGGTAGCTCCCGGACTATGTGCATCTGTAAATACCATTCCTTCCTGAGCAAGCTGATCCATATTGGGTGTTGGAATCTTCTTGGAGCCATATACACCGACATCACCATAACCCATATCATCTGCTAAAAGAATTATGATATTGGGTTTTTTGTTTTTTCCCTGACCAAACGAACTTTCTGTTATCAATACCAACAGCAATGTTGCGGAGTAAAAAAAACAGAGAAACTTTAAAAACATAACATTTATAATTCCTCTTAATTTCATATTGTTTCTTTTTAGAGCATATCGTTTATGTATCTTCCTTAGTTATAAAAACGGCTTTATCATTAAAGCGCCGTATAATAAATTTGCATGTTGCGTTTCATCAATAGAAAATCATCATTCATTTTTCTTCCAAATCGGTCCGCCC
>CAYNPZ010000157.1:0-8714 GCA_964399175.1 uncultured Bacteroidales bacterium
TTACTATATTGCAGAATCAAATTTAGGGAAATAAGATTTGGTAAAACAGTTGGCAAAATAGAATCAGCAGTTGGCAGGTGAATAAAAAGTCATTAAATGGTCATTTCTTGTCATTATGTAGTCATTTATTGTGTCATTGATGGTCAGATGGTTGATTGATTGGTTGGGATTTTAGAGATATAATATTTGACTGTTTGGGGTTCGTTGAACAAGTTTTCACATTTATAAGAAATCATTCAAGTACACCGGGACTTGAGACCGAGACCCGAAACTCGAGACACGTTGCTCCTTGCCCTATGCCTTCATTATTTCTACTCCAATATTATTTTTATTTAAACTAAATAAATTATATTTGTCTCACTATGATAATAGAAAATTTTTCAAAAAAGGAAAGATTATGGTACATGACGAATATAACTGCAACAGTGAAGATTCATTCGAAGAAATAAGGCAGTATTTCAGAACCTATAATAAGCTCGATACCATTGATTATTTAAGCGATATACACGATCCTTCCGATAGCTCCAACATCGTGGAGGTTCGTTTTAAAAATACCCGCAAATCTTTCTATCGAAATAATTACGGCCTGTCTTTAAAAAAAGGAGATATTATAGCCGTGGAAGCTCCTATGGGCCATGATATTGGAATGGTTTCCCTCACAGGCTATCTGGCAAAAAGGCAATTCGACCGCAAAATAAGGGACAAGGATCAGTATAATTTTTTAAGCGTATACAGAAAGGCTCATGTCGGAGATTTGAAGCGATGGAAAGAAGCCAAGGCAAAGGAGATTTCCTTAAGGAACAGGGCCCGTGAGATTGCCAAAAGTATGGGCATGGACATGAAGATTAGTGATGCAGAATTTCAGGGGGATAATACCAAGGTCACTTTCTACTATCTGGCGGACGGCTGGATTGATTTCAGGGATTTGATCAAATATTATGCTCGTGAATTTCAGGTGAAGATCGGCATGAAACAGATCGGAGCCCGTCAGGAAGCTGCTATGATCGGAGGTTTTAGCAGTAGCGGCCATGAACTCTGTGGATCTTTGTGGAAGACTGAATTTGAAACTGTAAAATTGTCTGCAGCCAAAATACAGGAACTGCCGTTTACCGGAACCAAATTGCTGGGGCCAAGCGGAGCACTTAAGGCTTCCCTCAATTATGAGTTGGATGTCTATCTGGAGGCTCGCAGGGAATTCCCTGACAAGCTCCCTTTACTGGAGACTTCAGAAGGGGTTTATTATCCCATGAAAAAAGATTTGTTGCAGAGGAAGGTTTGGTATTCAGAATCTTCCAACAGCATGATGAGCCCGGTGGAATTGCCGCTCAAACGTATACTGGAGATTGCGGAGGATAACAAAAAAGGCAAGCAGCCATCCCTGCAACCGGGTAGTGATACTCAAAGCACCCAAACTGATTTTTCCACAGGCAGCTCAGATATTCTGAAAGATACAGGACCCGAGTACATGAAGCATCCGGTAAATAAAAGACTGAAGAGGAAGAAAACCAATTATCACGCCAAATAAAATTATTTATCCTGTTTTTCTTCTTAACGCAGGATTCAACAGTGCTCGCTTAAATGAAAGGCAGGTCTATTTTCTGAAATAAGGAGGAATACCGTCTTCATGTTGGGTGACTTCCTGATAGGCATTTGACAATTCAAGTATCTTACTTTCCTCGTAAAGGTTGCCCAGGAAGCTGATGCTGGTGGGGCGCTCTTTTTCATCGAATCCATTTGGAACTACCACACAGGGATGGCCTGTCAGATTGGTTGTTAATAGCTGATTTTCTCCGAAGCTTGGGGAAATGATCACATCATATTCTTTAATTAGCCGGTTGATTTGTTCAGATAATATCTTTCTCAGCCTGTTGGCCTGAATGTATTCCACGGCCGGAATAAACCGGGATTTACGAAAGGTATTCGGCCAGGCATGCCTGTGCTGCGCCACAAGTAAACTATCGCGGTTGCTCCTGGTGAGCTTGTCAAATGCGGTTGCAGCTTCTGCCTCCAGAATGAGAAGCAACGGATTAACTGGTATGCTGTCGGGCAGACTAACTGTATGCAGTTTAACGCCCAAATCCCGGATCTTTTCCAGGGCGATGCTGTCGTTATCGTGAGCCCGGTATTTATTATCAAACAACGATTTTAAATATCCCACTTTGAGTTTCGAAACATCAGCATTGCTGTTGTAGTTGAACGGAAAATCCTTCACAGTGAGGTCAAGCTGATCGGGCCCGTGTATGGCACTGAAGACCATGGCGCAGCCTTCAGCAGTCCTGCAGATGGGTCCGATTTTATCCATGGTCCAGCTCAGGGCCATGGTTCCGGCTCTGCTAACCCTGCCGAATGTTGGCCTTAGGCCACTCGCTCCACAACGTGTTGAGGGTGAAACAATAGATCCGTAAGTTTCCGTACCCAGTGAAAATCCAACCAGACCCGCTACAGTCGCAGATGCAGAACCTGCAGAGGATCCGCTGGATCCTTGTTCCATATCCCAGGGATTTTTTGTGGTTCCTCCATACCAAACATCACCCATGGCAAGTGCACCCATGGAAAGTTTGGCAACCAGCACTGCACCGGCATCCCGGAGGTTTTTATAGACAGTGGCATTGCCTTCCAATTCCTGATTTTTGTAAGCTGCAGCACCCCAGGTGGTTTTGTATCCTTCTACGTTTACCAGATCTTTCAATCCATAGGGTATACCATGCAGGGGACCTTTATAATTTCCCCGGCCAATTGCTTCATCAGCTTTGCGGGCCTGTTTTAATGCCAGGTCTTCTGTAAGAGTGATCAGGCAGTTGAGTGTATCACTGTATTGCTTTAATCTGTCAATATACAATTGAGTCAGTTCCACAGAACTGATTTTTTGTGATTGGATCAAAGAGGCCAGTTCAGGGAGCGAATAAAATGCCAGTTCTTCGGAATTTTCGGGTTTGCTGACATCCTTTGGAAGGTTCCATACCAATGTTCGGTCTTCTTTATCGATTTCCATCCAGCCGGGAATGGGATCAAAGCGGATGATAGGCGGAACTGAATTGGGCAGGTCTACGTTTCGGATTTCCTGGTAACTTTCTTTTTGTTGTGTTAAATCCTTCATCATAGAGTCTCTTTCAGTTTCTGTGAACGAAAGCCCGTAAAGTTTTTCTGTATGGCGGACCGTTTCAGTGGTAATTTCTTTTTTATCCGTCTCTTTTCTGCCACAGCCAAGAAAAAACACGAGCAAAAGCAAAATGGATAATAGCTTCATTGTTGATCTCATATGCGTATAATTATTTATTATTGTTCAAAGGTTTCTTCCTTTTCCTGAGTCGGTGATATCGACCAGCTCGAGGGGAAAAGGATTCAGAAAGGTTTGCCTGAGGAGGTAATCCTGTTTAAACCTCAGAGCATAAGAATTCAGAAGCTTAATGAGCACGCTCAGGGGGATTCTTTCATCTCGGTACTCCTCAATGGAGTTGAGGAAGAATTTCTTCTCTCCTGCTTCCAGATCATCAGAAATGAAGCCAAAAGCATGCTGTATCATGTTGATCCACGAGGTGAAGCGGGGCATGGTTTTTAAAAGGCCGTGCATTTGCGCTTCATATTGGCTGATGACATCTTCAGTATTCTTTTGCTCATGGTTGGCAGTGATCCGGCCAAGCTCTCTCATTTTTTTTTGGTTATAGGCCATGAACAGCATTTTGTTGTCGGAATGAAAATCCACAAGATCTTTTATGGTGGCCTGCTTTTTAAGCTCTCTGAAGGCTGCTATGGTAAAAAGCCTGGTAAGGAAGTGTTCGCGTATGCTGAAATTCCTCAATCTGCCTTCATCTTCCACCGGCAGCTCTGAAAATTTCTTCATTACAGCTTCACCGAAAAAGCCAGGACCTCTCGAATGCTGTACCTTACCTTCAAATCCTGAGAAAATCTTTACGCTGCCCAGACCGCAGGAAGGAGATTTGTGTTTCAAAATGAATCCATCAACCTCTTCCAGATTCTCAAGATACTCATTGGTAAAGTTTTCCATTTTATCTGTGAGATCGTGACCGGTAGCTGGCTGATACATATGCTTCCGGTTGTTCTGAATCACCAGCCTGACAGGATCGCGGGGAACTCCCAGCCCGAGCTCTTTCTCCGGGCATACGGTTATAAATTCCACATAGGACTTTAATTTATCAATAAATGTATCGGTGATGATCCCACCATCGTAACGGCAGCTTTCAAATCCGAGACAACGGCTGGCAAACAGTTTGGGTTTAGGAAATGAGTCCATAGGCAAGATTTTTACATTACCAAATTAATCAATTTTTGCTATTTTTGCTGAAAATATTAAGAAATGATGTTCTTAAAACTGCTTTTGCCTGCTATATTGATCGTTGCAGTAGCTTTGTTTTTTCTTGGAATCCGGATGCTGATCCGGAAAAATGGCAAGTTTCCCGAGACTGAAGTGGGACGCAATAAGGAAATGCGGAAGCTTGGCATTCATTGTGCAAAGGCTGAGGAGATCAAATGCCGCCGCGATATTGAGCAAAATGGAGCCTGCGGTTCCTGCGGCCTTTTTTGAAATGTATGATCTGAATGAGCTAAACCGGCAACATCCGTTATCTTGTGTCTTGTTTCTTATTTCTTATTTCTTATTTCTTGTATCTTAAACCTTAAACTCCTACCATGATATCCAACCGGGAAATTTTCCTGCGAAATATAGGTCAGACTACCGATCATCCTTTGGCCATTGAAATTGAAAAAGCTGAAGGGATTTATCTTTATGATACGGGTGGAAAAGACTATATCGATTTGGTTTCAGGAGTTTCAGTAAGCAATGTGGGACATCGGCATCCCCGTGTGGTGGAGGCGGTTAAGAACCAGGTGGACAAACACATGCATCTCCTTGTTTACGGAGAGCTGGTTCAGTATCCGCAGGTAACATTTGCGCAATTGCTTCTTAACCAGCTTCCCGGTTCTTATGACAACATTTATTTCGTCAATTCCGGAAGCGAAGCCAACGAAGGAGCCCTGAAACTGGCCAGGAAACACACCGGAAGAACAGAGATCATCGCATGCAGCAAGGCTTATCACGGAAGCACCCATGGCGTGTTATCCCTTATGGGGGATGAAAAGTTTCGAAATCCCTTCCGTCCATTGCTCCCGGACATTCGGTATATCAGATATAATGATGAAGAAGACCTGGAAAAAATCACCGAAAGAACAGCCTGCGTGATGGTGGAACCCATACAGGCTGAGGCGGGTATCGTACTACCTGAAAACAATTATCTTGAGAGGCTCCGGGAAAAATGCAATAAAACCGGCACATTGCTTATTTTTGATGAGGTGCAGACCGGTTTCGGAAGAACAGGTTCAATATTCGGGATGACCCGGTTTGGCGTTTATCCCGATATTTTTACCATAGCCAAAGGCATGGGAGGGGGAATGCCCATCGGGGCGTTTGTTTCTTCAAAATCCATTATGGATTCACTTAAAGCAAATCCCGGTCTGGGTCACATTACCACTTTCGGCGGGCATCCCGTATCTGCCGCAGCGGCGCACGCCAGCCTCCAGGTCATTCTTGAAGAGAATTTGATTGAAAAGGTTGAAGATAAGGGGAAAAGGTATATGGAAGGATTGGACCACCCTAAAGTCAGGAATATGTGGGGATGCGGTCTGTTTATTGCCGTAGAGCTGGAGGATGATGCTGCTGTGAGCAGAGCAATGAAAAAACTGGCAGAAAACGGAGTCATCACCGATCAGTTCATCTTTAAACCGGAAGCATTCCGCATCGCCCCGCCATTGATTATTAATGAGGAAGAAAGCAAGGAATCCATCCGCAGAATCCATAAAGCATTGGATGAACTATAACCGGAAATGTTTTTGCAAAGATTGTGGTTTTAATGGCCTGTGGAATTGCATATCTTTGCCGAAAATTTGATAAATATGTATAAACTCAGGAAAATACAATTGGCGATTCTTGTTTTCCCTGTTATTGTGTTACTGTCTTCTATCGGAATTGGTCAACAAACCGGTGAGCAGATTGATATGAAAGAGGAGGAGCGATTTCTTGTGAGTCATTTTGATTCACTTGCTTCAGCTGGCAGCGATGACCGCCGCGAAGCCATAAACAGTAAAGTCAAGAAGAAATTCAGGACTTTACTGGGTTATGAAGCTTCCTTCAACCATCCTTTTGATTCGCTCTCCAATGCCGGTGTATTAAAATCCTCGGACGGGAAAGTCAGGATTTACAATTGGAATGTGCCGTATGAAGCGGGATATCATGTCTTTCATTGTTTTATCCAGTACAACACGGAAGATTCTCTGATAAGCTTTGAATTGAAGGACCATTCCGAACAGATAGATCAGCCCGAAGCCAAGATACTGGACAAAAACAACTGGTATGGTGCGTTGTATTATGATATCATCACAAAGGAGGGTAGGGGAGATAAAACTTATTACACCCTGCTGGGCTATGATCCCAATGATTATATGACCAACCGGAAGGTGATTGATGTGTTGCATTTTGACCAGAACAACCAACCGGTATTCGGAGCGGAGATCTTCAAGAACCAGCGTAATATGTCCAGACGGATCATTTTTGAATATGCTGAATTTGCTACCATGACGCTTCAGTACGATGAGGACAAAAATATGATCGTCTATGACCATTTATCGCCTTCAAAACCCAAATATGAAGGCCAGCGCGAGTTTTATGGGCCTGATTTTTCCTATGACGGCCTGAGGTTTGAAAACGGCATATGGAATACCTATTTTGATCTTGATCTTCGGCTTAATGAGATCAATCTGGATGATTAATCTGGTGCTTCTCTTCCCGCTCAGTATACAATGTTTTCATCATAAGTGATGCCTGAGGATATGGGATTTGCTAAACAATATCTTGAAAAGAACAGGCTGTTTGGAGATTTTATAGATCCTTCCCCCAGAGAGGATTTGAAATACATTGTGGTGATTCCCTGTTATAATGAAGACCGTATAACGAAAACTCTGGATTCCCTTTGGAATGCTGAAAGACCACAAAGTTCCGTGGAAATTCTTGTGGTGGTCAACACCTCGGAGCAATCTTCGGAATCCATCCGGGAAAGAAACAGACAAACCTTGGAAGAAGTTACACAATGGCGGAAATTATATGCTGATCCGGGTTTTGAGGTATATCCCCTTCAACCGCCTGATCTTCCTGAGAAGGATTTCGGAGCCGGGATGGCCAGGAAGATTGGAATGGATGAGGCGATAAACAGATTTGAAAAACTCAGCAGAGATAGTGGTTATATCATTTCTTTGGACGCGGACACAACAGTAGCAGAAAATTATTTTATCGCCATTGAACAGACTATTGAAGCGTGTTCATCAGTCAACCTGGGCATCATTTATTTTGAGCATCCCGTGGATGGTGATGATTTCCCGGCTGAGATATATCATGCCGTAGCTCAATACGAGCTGTTTCTGAGGTATTATAATCAGGGGCTCCGCTGGACAGGCTTTCCCTATGCGTTTCATACCATTGGATCGGCGTTTTTCGTGAGGGCTTTGGCTTATGTCAAGCAGGGCGGAATGATCAGAAGAAAAGCCGGCGAGGATTTTTATTTTCTGAACAAGATCTTCCAGCTTGGCAACATACGGGAGGTGAATTCCACGGCAGTTTACCCTTCACCACGTTTTTCAGACAGGGTATTGTTCGGTACCGGTCCTGAAGTGGAAAAGATTTCCCGGGCGCCGGAGAAGCCCTATATGGCCTATCATCCCAAAGCATTTTATACGCTTAGAAAGTTTTTTGCCGGGATTGACCATTTGTTCCAGTGCTGTGACGATGAAACGGAAAACTTTCCGGATGATTTGGACCCCGGATTGAAGCGTTTCCTTGAAAAGAACGGATTTCTGAAGGCAGTAAAAAGAATCAACAACAACTGCAAAAGACCGGAGATATTCCGCAAGCATTTTTTCCAGTGGTTTGGTGGGTTGAAAATCATTCAGTATATGCATGGGGTGCATGAAACATATCTGGAAAAAATACCGGTTCAGCGGGCCGCCCGTGAGATACTGGAGACGCTTGGTTATCACGTGCCCTATGAAGACAGCAATTCTGCGGATATCTTGCAATTGCTACGCAAATACAGAACCATTGAACGTAGGAGTGATTATATAATTTAAAATTAAAAGATTAAACTCGTTTAAAGTTTAATGTTTGAGGTTTAAAGTTTTGCCAGTGATTCGTGTGTATCGCTGAGACAGACCATGACCTGCCTCTACGTGATTTTCCATAACATCAAACTCCCGTCAAACATCAAACTTCAAACTCTTTAATTTAATGACAATAAATGATTATCATATTTATCTGCTAATCTCAGCTTTTGGTTGCCAACTTCTTCCTCACACTCCTGTCAAACATTTTATTGCACCCGAATAACTATTGAATACCTCTGCCCACTCCAGCCTTCAGGTTTTGCCAACTGCCCGTTGCCCACTGCCAACTGTATTGCTATATCTTATTTCCTTAAATTTGATTCTGCAATATAGTAAGCTGTCAACTGCCCATTGCCAACTGATTCTCTATATTCACTTTCCCTTCAAATTTTCACATTCCACCTAAACCTTCATGTGCCCTGTAGCTAGATCCTTTGCCAACTGCTCTTTGCCCCTTGCCAACTTCTTGCTAAAACCTTAAACCCTTTCTAACAACCCCCATGACCCTTGCCTTCTTCTGCCAACTGTAGCTTTCAGAGTTTGCCAACTGC
>CAYNPZ010000158.1:0-8692 GCA_964399175.1 uncultured Bacteroidales bacterium
GTATGCCCGAAATATCGGGGATAAGTCCGGCCAGTTGCAGGAGGCCATTGAAATCCTTTCAGAAAAGATGGGAGAAAATCCCCGGAAATGGGAATGGGGTAAAATCCATCAACTCACATTAAAGCATCCAATAGGAGGGGAAGTGCCTGTCCTGGATCTTTTGTTTGACATGAACCGGGGCCCCATTGAGACGGGTGGAAGCTTTCATACGGTATGCTCCTATAGCTATTCTTTTACAAATGTTTTCAATGTCAATCATGGCGCCTCACACCGGCATGTGTATTCACTTGTCGACTGGGATAATTCCAGGACCGTAATTTCAACAGGTACTTCCGGAATACCTGCCAGCAGGCATTACTGCGATCAGACCGACACCTATATAAACCGGCAATATAACCGGGAACTTTTCAGCAAAGAAACGGTAATGAAAAATATACAGTATCAGATGACAATAAAGGGCAAATGATTGGTCTCCCTTTATAGAAAATGAAATTGTGTCAAATATTTGAATTATAAAAATACAGCGTGTTATGGAAACCTATGAAACAACCTATATTGGAGAATTACGAACAAAAGTTGTTCATGGCCGGAATGGTGAAGAGATTACCACCGATGCCCCGGTGGATAACAAGGGGAAGGGTGAATATTTTTCTCCCACGGACATGGTCTCATCCGCATTGTGCAGTTGTATATTCACGATTATGGGAATCAAAGCCAGGGAAAACGGCTTTGGCATCGATGGCGCCACAGCCAAAACCACAAAGGTGATGCGGAATGATCCCCGAAGGATCAAGGAGATTCAGATAGAATATGATTTCACCGGCCACGATTTTACAGATGAGCAAAAAGACTTGCTTCGTGAGCTTGTGCATGCCAGTCCGGTACCCAGGAGCCTGCACCCGGATATAAAGCAGAATGTGAAGCTGAAGTTTAAGGAATAGAGAATACATGGTGAGAAGGCAATTACAGAGAAGAAGAGGAATAAATTCCAATAAACAAATCTCAAATAAGCACCAGGGGATTAATATTCAAATTCCAAACCTCAATTATTGGGTTTGGAATTTGAATAGTGCTTAATGGCTATTTTTCCTGATAATGTAATTATAAGAAGACTGTTATTTTTCCAGGTCTATGCACTTTCTGTATGCACTTTCCTGTCAACCTTCTTAATGAGTCCCTGAAGTACCTTTCCGGGGCCTACTTCTATAAATTTATCGGCTCCGTCTTCAAGCATCTTTTCAACCGTTTGGGTCCATTTTACCGGCGAAGTAAGCTGTCTGACCAGGTTTTCGTTTATGGTGTGTGGATCTTCTGAAGGAGAAGCTGTAGCATTCTGGTAGACGGGGCAGAACGGTTTGCTGAAACGGGTTTCATTAATGGCTGCTTCCAGTTCCTGTTTGGCCGGTTCCATTAAAGGCGAATGGAATGCTCCTCCTACTTTCAGCTTTATGGCGCGTTTGGCACCTTTTTCCTTCAATTTTTCCACAGCTTTGTCAACCCCTTCGATGGATCCTGAAATAACTACCTGGCCCGGACTGTTGTAGTTGGCCGGTACTAAAACCGCTTCAATCTCATTGCAGACCTCCTCTACTGTTTCATCCCTGAGTCCCATAATGGCCGCCATGGTGGAAGGCTGTGCCTCACAGGCTTTCTGCATGGCTGAGGCCCTTTTTGATACCAGCCACAATCCATCTTCAAAAGAGAGTGCACCGTTGGCAACCAGGGCGGAAAATTCGCCAAGCGAGTGGCCTGCTACCATATCCGGTTGGAAATTTTCCAGCGTCCTGGCCAGAATCACGGAATGGAGAAAGATTGCCGGCTGGGTTACACGGGTTTGCTTGAGATCCTCATCTGTACCCTCAAACATAACGTCGGTAATCCTGAATCCCAGCATCTCATTGGCCTGATCGAATAGTTCCCTTGCTGTACCGGAGTTTTCATAAAGATCTTTTCCCATTCCTGAATATTGGGCTCCCTGACCCGGGAATACATATGCTTTCATATAAAATCAGTTTTTGCTGTTGTCAGTTAATTGGGGAGCCGAAAATAATCAATTTTGGATTTTGTTTCAAATTTTGACTAAAGCACAGTTTTAATGGAGTTTAGAGCCAATGAGATGGGTAAACTCTTCACGGGTCTTGGTATCCTTCAGGAATATACCGGTAAATGCTGAAGTAGTAGTGACTGAATTTTGTTTTTGTATACCCCGCATTTGCATACACATATGGTGCGCTTCGATCACCACTGCTACCCCCTGCGGCATCAGTGTTTCCTGAATACAATCCCTGATTTGCATCGTTAACCTTTCCTGTACCTGTAATCTTCTTGAAAAGGCTTCCACCACGTGGCCGATCTTGCTCAGTCCCGTAATGTGCTTGTTAGGAATGTAAGCCACATGAGCCTTCCCATAAAACGGGATCATGTGGTGCTCACACATTGAATATAATTCAATATCCTTAACAATGACCATTTCCTGGTAATCTTCCTGGAATTTCGCCGAGTGGATGATTTCATGTGGATCTATATTCTGACCCTTATTGAGGAATTGCATTGCTTTTGCAACACGCATAGGAGTATCCATTAATCCCTCGCGATCGGGATTTTCTCCAAGAAGTCTCAGAATTTCTTTATAATGTTCGGCTAATTTTTGGGTCTTCTCGTCATCCCAGATTTCTACCCGGGAATATCCGCTATTGTTAACGGAACCAAAACCATTATTTACAATTTCCATATTGTTGGTGTTTATTTTCCGTAATATTCAACAAAATTATTTTCTGTTTCTTTAATCTTTACACAATGTAGTTTTTGACCCAGCATGCTGACCGGCTGTTCCAGTTCTTCCCATATAGCCACTGCCAGGATTTCAGTGGAAGCCATCCTGCCTTCCATGAAATCTACTTCGGTATTCATGTTTTTGTGGTCGATTTTATCGATGATATATTCCCTGATAATTTTGCTCAGTTGTTTGATATTGATCACAAAACCCGTGTCAGGATTGATCTCTCCCTTAATCGTTACAAAAAGTTCGTAATTGTGTCCGTGCCAGTTCGGATTGGAACAGAGCCCGAAAACTTCAATATTCGTTTCATTATTCCATTCTTCACGAAAAAGACGATGTGCTGCACTAAATCTTTCACGCCGGGTGACATAGGCTTCCATGTTGGTTTAAATTTTGTAAAGTTATTGGTTCATAAAATTAAGGAATTATCGATAACTATGCAATTTTTCCGATCATGGTTTTTATTCCATCATGAGCTGCACCAATATTTTTTATCCGCATAATCTCATTTTGCATATCCTTTTATTATCTTCGACCCGTTTTAACATATAAAAACAATTGATATGATCGCGGTCACAGGTGCAGCCGGATTTATCGGAAGCAATATGGTAACAAAGCTCAATAAAGCTGGTTTTACCGATATCATTGTGGTGGATGAGTTTTCCCGGAAGGATAAAAATAAGAACTTAGAAGGTAAAGTTTATACCCATCAGATTCACCGGGATGAATTCACCAACTGGTTACAAAAGAACGGAGAAGAGCTGAATGCCATTTTTCATTTGGGTGCACGCACTGACACCACGGAGATGGACAAGCGTATTTTTGACCGCTTGAACCTGAATTATTCGAAAGCGGTATGGGAACTTTCCACCCGTTTCAATATACCTCTGATTTATGCATCTTCTGCAGCTACTTATGGCGGAGGGGAACAGGGTTATAAAGACGATCATTCCCTGGTTTATTCTTTAAAGCCGTTGAATCCTTATGGAGAATCGAAAAATGAATTCGATAAATGGGCATTGCAACAAACCTCAAAACCTCCATTTTGGGCAGGCATCAAATTTTTTAATGTATACGGTCCCAATGAGTATCATAAGGGAAGAATGGCTTCGGTGATATACCATGCTTTTAACCAAATAAGCGAAACGGGAAGAATGAAGCTGTTTCGCTCACACCGCCCGGATTATCGTAACGGCGAGCAATTAAGGGATTTTATATATGTAAAGGATGTGGTGGATGTATTGTCTTTCCTTATGAAGGAAGAGGTACCCAGCGGTATTTATAATCTTGGAACCGGCAGGGCCAGAACTTTTAATGATCTGGTCAAAAGTGTCTTTAATGCCGTGGGAAAGGAGAATAACATTGTTTATATCGATATGCCTCAAGATATTCGTGATAACTATCAGTACTTTACGGAGGCCGATATGGAAAAACTCCGGTCCACTGGGTATGATCATCCTTTTCATTCCCTGGAAGAGGGTATACATGATTATGTAACCAATTATCTGATGCCTGGTAAGTACAGATGATGCTGCCATAATATTGATGCTAAATCTGTACCGCTAAGATTGGCTTAGTGGTGATTATCCTTCTTATCTTCATTCAGATTTCTAATATTAACTTTGGCCTCCGGATTCTCAACTTTCTTTGAAGGATTGTCGGCAAATTTCTGAAGGTCTTCCACAAATTTTTCGATATCCGCATCGCTAAAGCCTTTCTCTTTTGCGGCATCTTCAAGCGTACCCCAAATGGGCTCGCCGCAAGCAATGCATTTGACCCCTTTATTCATTAAATACTTAACCGACTGTGGCACGCTTTCAACCAGATCTTCTATGTTTATGTCCTTTGTAATTTTCATACCAGGATCTTTTTAATGTAAATGTCTGTACAAAGTTAAAGATAAATATCAGCAGGAAGTCAGAATTATTTGTAATTAATTCATCTTAAATAAGCAAACAGTCAAACAATTTTAATTTGAAGTTGTTTAATTTAGACAAAATAAAAATAGTGTTGAATCTTAAAAATATTAGTGTTATGGCTTTTCAATTACCGGATTTACCGTACGGATATGGCGCATTGGAACCGTATATCGATAAAAAGACCATGGAACTTCATCATGATAAGCATCATGCAGGATATACCAACAAATTTAATGCGGCGATCGAAGGAACTTCCCTGGAGAATATGGAAGTTGAGGAGATTTTTAAAAATGTTTCCAAACATCCCGTAGCTGTCCGAAATCATGGAGGTGGATTTTATAACCATAGTTTATTCTGGAAGATGATGTCTCCTGACGGTGGGGGAGAACCTAAGGGAGAATTAAAGGATGCTATTGAAAAGGATTTTGGTTCATTTGAAAACTTTAAGGATGAATTTTCAAAATCTGCTGCCGGACGATTCGGTTCAGGATGGGCATGGCTGTGCCTGGACAATGATGATAAGCTGAGTGTCTGTTCAACACCCAATCAGGACAATCCCCTGATGGATGTAGCTGGCTGCAATGCCAAAAAATTGTTGCTGGGTCTGGACGTTTGGGAACACGCTTATTATCTTAAATATCATAACAAGCGTGCAGACTACATTCAGGCATTCTGGAATATCGTGAACTGGGATGAAGTGGCCAGTCGATTTAAAGGATAATAAGATATCTTATACATCCAGTTGAAAGCCGGGAGTATTTACCTTCCGGCTTTTTATATATGTCAGCGGTTGTTATTCTCATTGAAACCCGTTATTTTTAACCGGTATAAATCATAGTATGAATTACCATAAATTTTATCAGTTATGTTGATGGAGCAACTTATTCGGCAAAACAGAAGTTACAGAAGGTTCTATGAGGATCATTTCATCGCTGAAGGCAACCTGAGGTATTTTATCAATCTGGCAAGGCTTTCACCTACGGCCAGAAATTCCCAGCCTTTGAAATACATCATTACCAATGAAGAACCCGGGAATCAAAAAGTCTTTGAATGTCTGAGCTGGGCCGGTTATCTTAAGGACTGGGAAGGTCCTGAGCCTGGAGAAAGGCCTGCAGCTTATATCATTATGCTGGGCGACCATCAGATAGCAGACAATTTTTTCTGCGACCACGGAATTGCTGCCCAGAGTATTCTGCTGGGGGCTGTGGAAAAAGGTTTTGGCGGATGTATTGTTGGTTCTGTTAACAGAGAGCGATTAAGAAATCATTTCAATATTAATGACCGGTATGAAATTTTGCAGGTCATCGCTTTGGGTAAGCCTAAAGAAACGGTGATTGTCGATGAAATTGATCAGGATGGTGATATTAAGTACTGGCGGGATGACAAACAAATTCACCATGTGCCTAAGCGAAAGCTGGACGATATCATTCTGAATTCCTGATTCCTTCGCCGGCACAAGAAACGGCATCCGGTTTCCTTACACTGCTTGTTATTATTCTGTTTGTATTGAATTTTGTCCTGGCTGCTATTGTATCCATCCCCGGGGCTGTGGTATTTTTCTCCAAGGCAGTTGTGGCAGGTGGTTTGGAAGAGCTTTTCACACCTTCCAATATAGGGGAAATGTTTAATTTTGGAATTATAGGAATCATCCTCAATTCTGCTGCCAATGCAGTGATATTGCCTTTGACTCCAATATTCTCTGGCATTCTTTATTACAAACTAAAATATAAGGGGGATGAACTGCAGGCAAGGCAGTAAACAATTTATTAATTACCGATGTTAACTGATAAAAACTTATGATTACAATACTATCTCCAGCTAAAAAACTGAATGAAAATCAACAGGCTTCGTCTGACAAGTATACGGTACCGCTATTCCTGGATGATTCGGAAGTTTTGGTTGAGAAACTGAGAAAATTTTCTCCCGAACAGTTGCAGGAGTTGATGAATGTAAGCCGCAACATTGCTGAACTGAATTATGAACGCTATTTGAGATGGACTACGCCGTTCACACCAGATAATGCAGTGCATGCTTTATATGCCTTCAAAGGACAGGCTTATCAGGGATTGAAGGCAGAAGATTTCAATGACCAGGATGTAGCTTTTTCTCAGGACCACCTAAGGATATTGTCGGGTTTGTATGGATTGTTGAGGCCTCTGGATCTCATTCAGCCATACAGGCTGGAAATGGGTACTTCTCTTGAAAATCCCCGAGGGAAAGATCTTTATAGTTTTTGGGGAGACAAGATCACGGGGGCTCTGAATGAAGCATTATCTGATCATAAACAAAATGTTCTTCTAAACCTTGCTTCAAACGAATATTTTAAGGCCTTTAACCCAAAACGGCTGGAGGCCGGCATCATTACGCCCGTATTTAAGGAACAGAAAGGCGATCAATACAAAACCATTGCAGTCTATGCCAAGATGGCCAGGGGTATGATGGCCCGCTATATCATGAGAAACCGCATTGATGATCCGCAGGACATCAAGGGATTTGACTGGGAAGGTTATGTGTTCAGCGCCGAAATGTCAACAGAAAATGTCTGGACATTTGTCCGTTGAGCTGAGAGAAGAACAAGGAAGAAACTCGCTGATTCAGTATTTATTTTCTTACCTGTATTTCAGTTATAAAAACTAGAAGTTCCGTCAGGTAGTAAGTTTATTGATATGGTATCTGTAGATTCCTGATTCGTTTTGGTTTGGATTCAGCAACCAGGAAAAACCCTTATATCCTCTATATTTTATTTATAAAAGATTGGAAATCCTTTTTGAATGGGAGGAAAAATTTTGTGATTTTTCATTTCAAAACCAGTCAATTAAGATCATATCTTGCGATCATTCTATATTTATCAGACCTTTTTTAATCGCATAAACAGCCAGACAAACCGAGTTTTTGCATTCTGTTTTTTTGAGCAGCCTGTTCCTGTGGCCTTCAACGGTTCTTGCGCTTAATTTAAGTAAATCGCCAATTTCCGCATTTGAATAGCCGTGACAAATGTAGCTCAATACTTCTTTTTCCCGCGGTGTTATCTCAGGGAGGTTATCATTATTCTCTGAAGAGATTTTTTCCGTTTCCCTTGCCTTTGTGACTGAACCGACAAGGCTTTTTTTGCCCTGTATGGTGACGATGTTTCCGGTCAGTCTGAGTTTGATTATTTCCTGATTGCGCCGTATGGCCCTGAAGTTAACCTCCACTTCTTCCTGAAGGGCCTTGAAGGCTCTGTTGATCTTTTCCATTACAAGATGGATTTCATCTTTATACACGATATTGACCAGGCTCATTCCCAGCAATTCCTTTTTGGAGTAACCGAAAACTTCGCAGAATTTTTGGTTGACATAATTTAGTTTTTCATCCTGATAGATGTAAATGGCTACATTGGCATTATCTATCAAAATGTTGAATTTTTCATCAACCTGTTGCATGATCTTTTCCTGCCTTTCCAGCCTTACTTCGATGGTTCTTTTTAACTCTTTAAAATCAAAAGGTTTTACAAGGCAATCATCCATGCCAAGACTCATGGCCGATCGCAATTCATCGTATGATTTTCTGTTGCTGAGAAATATGAAGGGAATGATAGCTGTTGAATTGATCTGTCTGACCATGTCGAAAACTTCATGCCCGGAAAGGCCTTCAGGATGTATATCACATAGAATAATATCCGCAGTATACTGAAGCGCTTTCTGAACCCCTGTTGCTCCGTTTTTTACTGCTATAACCCTATATCCCGATTGTTTTAGATAATCTGTTGCTTCATTCAGAAAATTTTCATCCGGATCAATAATTAGAATACTGTTCATCGGGTTTTCTTTGTAAACGTGATAAAACTAAAAAAATAATCATTGATTTACAAAGTGTAACATCGTTAAGTCCGCATATTGCATCCGGATTACTGTAAGTGAGTTTCTTGTAAGGGGATTAAAAAAGATGCCCACTTTCATTTTAATTAGAGTCTGTCTATAATATCCGCTGGCTGCGTTACGCTCGTTTTTCATGC
>CAYNPZ010000159.1:0-8688 GCA_964399175.1 uncultured Bacteroidales bacterium
AGCTTCGGAATATGGAGAAAGGTTCAAAGATGTTGTATTCCAGCTCCATTTGCTGGGAAAATTCATTGTTGCGCATGTTATAACCCAGGTCATTGGGGTCGTAGGTATTGGTTTGGGTTTTGTGGCCCAGCTCAAACTGAAAATTTCCCTTGGTCCGGGCAAAGGTAACGTTATATGAATGGCCGAATTGATTGTTTGTCATGTATTTTTGGCTTACAGCTCCTTTTCCTGAAACTTGATAGGTATTGCTTTCGTTGGCCAGTTGAAAAGCGGCACCTGTGACATTGCCCGTATAGTTTCCGCGGATATGGTGAACATTGGTATTGATCAGGCTTACAAAGGAATTGTTTCTCAGGTTTTGATCGAACACCATCATGTTGTAATTGGTAAAGGGTTGGGTTCGGATTTCGCGGGATGCGTCTGTAACCGTATCAATTACCACGGCATTGGCTTCTGAGGTCATGGCATTCAACACGCCAATTCCCAGGCCATTGTCTGTCCTTCCGGAAACTTTGGTGGCATTGACCATTCTGGTTTCGGAGGGATTTTCTTTTATGATTTCCTCCTCCTCCATTTTGGATTCGACCTCATCGATATTGTCCGGTTCATCGCCTATGCGCCGGGAATAAAACAACGACTCTGCGCCTCCGGGCCCGGGCCCTCCGCCCCCTCCTACTGAACTATACTTGGTAAACAATTCCGTTCCTTCGGTAAAGAAGGGCCTTTTCTCCTCATATCGCTCCTCATAGGGAGTCAGATTCAAAACCCGGTCTTCGGTTGGCACCTGGCCGAAATCCGGAATCAAGGTCATATCCAAAGTAAAACTCTCTGTTATGCCGTATTTTAAATCCAGGCCTCCCCGTACATCATTGACCCACCGGTTTTCCTCCGGATGGTTTTCAAGATAGGTGGAAAAATAAGGAGTAAAGGACAACCGCAGGGGCGGATTAATACCTTGAATGCCGCTTAATTCGCCGGCCTGGTTGACAATGCCCTGCTGTTCTATGTCAATGGGATTCCAGGTATCCCATTCTTTATATCTTTTGATATTTCTGAGAAAGTGTACGCCCCAGTTGCTTTTTAATTCGGATGGGAACCTAAGTGTTGAATAAGGGATCATGATCTCTGCAACCCAACCGGAATCAGAAACTCTCGTAGCGCATCTCCATACACCGTCCCAGCTATAATCGGTTTCCCTGCCAATGTGCTTGATATCAGACTTCACACCGGAAGCAGATACGGAGAACTCCATCATGTTGATCCCATCATTAAAGGGATTTATCAAAAAACTAAATTTATCTGAGTTCAGCTCTTCCAAACCGCGTACCCGCTTCAGCCCTTCAAAATCTCTTTTCCCCAGCTCAGTAAGGATGCTATCGGGATTGGGATCATACATCTTTGCCCCCACATAGATTCCCTGGTCGTCATAAATGATCTTTACTTCTGTAGGGAATGAAGGCTCCCGGCCATTATAAGGTTCGTATTGCGTGAAGTCGGTGGCCACAGGTGCTTTCTCCCATATCTGATCATCCAAGATACCGTTTATTTTCGGAGGTTCTCCGTTTTTGACGGCATTTAGCACCTTGTTTTCAGTGCTTTGGGCATGGGTAACCAGGGGCATGATAAAGACCAGCAAAACCAAAAGCAGATAAAATAAATATAGATGGTTTTTCTTTAGAAACATGTAAATACCTGATTTTTTCGATTATCGGCGCAATTTAAAAAAAAGAATCTATTTAAAATCTGTAGAAGATTTGGCTATTTTAATCTTAACAAAATTATACACCCTTATTGTTATAAAGTTCTTAGACTCCCTGACAGTTATATATTTTCCGTGTTGATCTTTATGTTATTTAGAATGCTCAGGAATGTGATTTGAAAACAGATTTTGTTATTTTTGATTGAGGTTGTATTTTCTTTTCCAATTACAAATGAAGGTGTTTAATTTTATAAACTTTATGTTATGCAAAGAAGAACCTTTCTTAAAAATGCGGCGGCTATATCTGCAGTGACTGTAGTATCGCCGTCGGCAGCCTTTGGCTCACGGGCCAATTCGGCCATCCGTGTTGGAATTATAGGTTGTGGCGGCAGGGGCACTGCTGTGCTATCCTCCATGTCAAAACATACGAATACCAATATTGTTGCCATGGCTGATCTTTTGGAAGATCAGTTGCAGAAGAAAAAGGATACCTTTGATCAGCTTAATTCCGACAATGGTTTTCCGAAGATTTCCAGATCGAATATGTATCAGGGTTCCGATGCCTATAAGAAGCTACTGAACAATCAGGATGTGGATGCCGTGCTGATTTCAACCCCCGCGTATGTACACGCGGATTACATGGAGGCAGCCGTTCAGGCCGGCAAGCATGTATATTGTGAAAAGCCCGTTGCTCCCGATGTAGCGGGATGCAAGCAAGTCGAGCGGGTTGGCGCAAGACTGAACGGTAAGGTAAGCGTTGCTGTAGGGTTCCAGATCCGCCAGGCCACTCCCTATGTGGAGATGGTAAAACGGATACAACGCGGTGATATTGGTGAGGTGATCAATGTACAGTTGTATTACCTTTCTTCGGCACCTGCGGTGGAATCGTCTGAGAAGATGTCGTATGACGAGAAGAGGATAAGGAACCATTTTCATTTCCGCGCTTTGTCCGGAGGTATTGTACTGGATCAGGCCATTCACCAGCTTGATGTATGCAACTGGGCCATCAACAGCAGGCCTCTGCAGGCAGTAGGACAGGGAGGCAGAAGAGGCCGCCCGGATTTCGGTGATTCATGGTCCAATTACCAGGTTCTCTATCAATATCCCGGCAACATCAATGTAAGCCTTCATTCTACTCAGATCGGCTCTGCTTTCGGAGATGTATGTGCCAGGTTTATCGGCACAAAAGGAATTGCGGAGGCCCATTACAGCCGGGGGGTATATATTACCGGCGATAACGAATGGGATTCCGGTATTTTAAAAGCCGGAGAAAGCCCGTCCCAGGAAGATATATCGGCAGGCGCTTTTTCATCATCGCTCCACGATGCCAATGAGAACAAGGTGAAATCCTTTATCAACAGTATCGAAAAAGGTAATTACCTGAACGAGGCCAGGGAAGGAGCCCGGTCAACGCTTAGCGCAATATTGGGCCGGGATTCCGGAATATCAGAAAGCAAGGTAACCTGGGATGAAATGTATCTTTCCAACTCAAAACTGGATCCTCAGTTGAATTTAAGCCAATTCGACTAAAATTGCGATAAAAAACCACCGGGTGGCAGATTATGTGCCGGCGGTGGTTTTCTTCTTTAATGCACCTGGTTTTCCTTTATCCGGGAATGCCATTTACGCGTTTATGTCAATTCCCGGAATACTTTCCTGAAATGGTAACCATAGATGCTATAGGTGACGGCCAACGGAAAGGATCTGGGTTTATTGAACAGGCTCCAGAATAAAAGGTCCCAGAAATATCTTTGATTCTTTTTGAGAATGCCGATGTATAAAATGGACTTCAAAAAGGCCAAAAGGAGAGTGAAGTCGAATTTGGCGCGCAGTTTGAAATCCGGGCGGTAATTTTTTAAGAACAGCTTTACCCTTTGATAATAAAATTTGCTGGAATATATGCCCTGAATGATTCTCTGGTACCCTTTCATCAATTCATCCTTGTTCATGAGGGGAGTAAAATTCATTGAATAATTGGTGTTATCGCCTGAAAAAGTATCGACAATCCTGCCTTCCCGGTGCAGGCGACCGTACAATTTTGACAGCCGGGGAGCATTCAGCAGGCCTACCATGGCTGTTATGATCCCGCTGCGTTGAATGAAATCAATCTGCTTTTGAAAGACACCGGGTGAGTCGCTGTCAAAACCTACAATGAACCCGGCAGTTACTTCCATGCCCGACTTTTGTATGACATGGACACAGTTGAGCAGATCGCGCTTGTTGTTTTGTACCTTGTTGCACTCTACCAAACTATCTTCTTCGGGGGTTTCAATGCCTACAAAAACTTTAATGAAGCCTGCCCTGACCATTAAATCCATGAGTCCCGGATCGTCTGCCAGATCTATGGAAGCTTCCGTAGTAAATGTAAAGGGATAATGGTGCAATTCCATCCATCGGATTATCTCAGGAAGCAGATATTTTTTCAGTTTTCCCTTATGACCGATGAAATTGTCATCTACAAAAAACACACTTCCTCTCCACCCTAGCTGATAGAGGGCGTCCAGTTCGGCAACAATGTGCTCCGGTGATTTGGTGCGTACCCGGCGCCCAAAAAGGGCGGTGATATCACAAAACTCACAATCATACGGGCACCCCCTTGAATATTGGATCCCTGCCATTGCATATTTTTTGAAATCTAAAAGCGAGTAATCAGGTACAGGAGTTTGGGAGATATCGGCAAACCGGTCTGTTTGGTATATTTTTCCGGGTTCTCCTGCCCTGAAGTCTTCTATGAATTCAGGCAAAGTGAGTTCTGCTTCATTTAATATCAGATGGTCCACATCTGTAAACCGTTCAAATTCTTCGGTAAACAAAGGGCCACCGGCAACGGTTTTGGTGTTCATCTGTTTACATCGGTCGATGATGGTTCTCACAGAGTCTGACTGAACAGACATGGCACTGATCATTACAAAATCGGCCCATTCAATGTCTTTATCCTTGAGTTCGGAAACATTGAGGTCAATAAGTCTTTTTTGCCAGTCATCGGGCAGCAAGGCGGCCACGGTAACAGTACCCAGCGGAATATTGGCAGCCTTCTTGGATATGAATTTCAATGCATGCTTAAAGCTCCAGTATGTAGCCGGATATTGGGGATTAACAAGTAATGTATTCATCAGGGGTTGCTTTATTATTAGTTAAAAGAGGAATAAAAATACATCCATTTTAAGTCAAATGGAAATAAAAAGGACCTAATGGGGACAATGTCATTTTCTAAGGGATATATAAAATATTCTTTGGGTAGATGGCAAAACTATGGGGTGAATGTTATTCACCCCTTATTGGCGGGAATGGCTTCTTTTATCCGCATCAGATATTGGCGGGAAACCGGAACTTGCTCAGTATAATTCTTAATGCTCAACCAATAGCTGTTTTGTCTCCTTTTTAGATTTTCAGCATGGTGGATATTGATGATACAGGTTCGGTGGCAGCGAATGAAGCTGGCATATTGTATCGTCTGATGTTCAATATGCTTCAGCGTATTTCTTAACAATTGTTTTTTGAACTGTTCGCCTTCTTTATAAAGAATCTCAACATAATTGTCGGCAGATCTGATCTTCACCACATCGCTTACCGGGAAATTAAACTTTTCGCTGCTGTTTTCAGAAACAAAGGTGATGGTTTCATTGCGGTTAATCTCTCTGAATTGATTTACCAGGTTTTGTAGCCGTTTGTTCTCTTCAAGATACGCTTCATTTGTTCGTTCCCGGGCTTCGATCATATCGTATACCCTGAGAATAACCGGCGGAATGATACAGATGAAAACCAGTTTAAAAATGACATAAAAAGTGATATCAACCAAGCCCACATATCTAAGGTAGAAAGAAAGTGCAACGGCACTCAGACCAAAGATCAGAAATTTTTTTAGGTTGGCAGGCAGAACCGTATCGTCATTTTTACCGGAACTCCGTTGAATCCACCAGGGCAATCCAACACGAACCAATGCCATAAACAGAAACACGATGACACCCATTCCCAGGAAAAACAGCATTTGGTTGTTAAAATCAAACCTATTAAGCGTGAAAGGCTGAAAGAACAGGAGAAACAGAAATATGCCGAAACTGATTCCTGCAAATATCTTAAATTCTTTGTTGATGCGCTGATACAAATGAGCTGATTTAAATTTTATCCTCAATTTCAACGCTTTTGTAAGAAATATTATTTTTTCCCGGCTTTCTCTTTTTTTCTTTCTCCTTCCTTTACACCGGCTATTTCAATTTTTAAACGTCTGCCTTTATACCTGTTGTTGTGCAATGAATTCAGTACTTTATCGAAATGTTGTGTTCCGACTTCAAAAAATGAAAAATTGTCCTTCAGCTCAATGTCTCCGATTTTTACTTGCCGGTCTTTTGTGTGGTCATTGATCATTCCGATGAGGTTTCCCGGAGTTATACCCTGTTTTTTGCCTACATTGATAAAGAACCGGGTGAAGCCGTTTTTCCCTTGCTTTTTGGCTTTGCCGTTGCGGCCGGCACCATTTTTCTTCTCCGTCTGGTCATCTTTATCCTTTGCTTTTTCATTCAGATCGCCCGCATCTTTGTAATATTCCAGGAATCGGTTGAACTCCAGTGAAACAAAGTGTTTGATGATTTCCTCCTTGCTCAGCCATTCCAGCTTTTTGCTGACTGTTTGCATGAAAGGGGCAATCTGATCCTCATCTACCTCTACGTTCTCCATTCGGTCAATGAAATTGAACAGTTGCTTTTTGCATATCTCTTCACCGGTTGGTATGGACAATTTTTCACACTTTTTGCGGATGATTTTTTCTATCCGGGGTATTTTGCTTTTTTCCATATAGTTCACAATAGAAATGGAAACGCCTGATTTATCCATCCTTCCTGTACGTCCGCTTCGGTGGGTGTATACCTCAAGTTCGTCGGGAAGATTGTAATTGATGACATGTGAGATATCGTTCACATCAATGCCCCGGGCTGCGACATCGGTAGCTACAAGCATCTGCAGGGATCTTTCCCTGAATCGCTTCATGACATGGTCCCTTTGGGACTGGGAAAGGTCTCCGTGAAGCGCATCGGCATTGTAGCCATCCTTCAGGAGTTTGTCGGCCACTTCCTTGGTTTCCTTCCTTGTCCGGCAAAATATAAGCCCGTAGATATCCGGATGATAATCTGCAATGCGCTTTAATGCCAGATAACGGTCACGGGCATGTACCTGATAATAATAGTGCCGTACATTTTCAGCCCCTGCATTCTGTTTTCCAATGGTTATCTGAACGGGATCGTTCATATAGTTTTTGGCGATTCTTGCTACTTCTTTCGGCATGGTTGCTGAAAACAGCAGAGTTCGCTTATCATCCGGTGTTTTTTCCAGTATGCCGTCCAGTTCTTCCCGGAAACCCATATTGAGCATTTCATCCGCTTCATCCAGTACAACAGTTTTTACCTGAGTGATATTTGCTGCTTTACGTTTCATCAGATCAAGCATTCTCCCCGGGGTGGCAACAATAATGTGGGCTCCTTTTTTCAGGGCCTTGATCTGGGTCTGGATGTTGGCGCCGCCATATACCGGCACTACCTCCAGTCCTTTGATGTATTTCGAGTAGTTCTGCAAATCTTTGGTGATCTGAATACAGAGCTCCCGTGTAGGTGCCAGTATCAAAGCCTGAACCGATTTTCCACCGGTATTGATCTGCTCAATGATAGGCAGGCCAAAAGCGGCTGTTTTGCCTGTTCCGGTTTGTGCCAGACCGATCAGGTCATCTTTCGTTTCATTAACCAGGGGGATGATTTTTTCCTGAATGGGGGTAGGTTTGTTGAATCCCAGCTCTTCAGTTCCTTTCAATAGATTGGGCGAAATGCCCAATGCGTTAAATGTCAGCATGATTTTGTTTTAAAAAATTGAGAGGCGAAGGTACGTCAAATAAATTTAAAAAAAAGGCACAAACTCATGAAAAATATTATATTTACAGGATTTATTATAGGATTGATAACTTTAGGCTTCATGAAAGCGCACCCTATGCAACCCGCATCTAAAAACCTTTACAACAAGAACATGAGTAACATGCGGGTTCTATGGTGATAAAAGCAGAGTTTACGTATTTGGCATATAAATTAATTGGAAATTCAAACCTTTAATAAACTGTTAACCGAATGAAAAACAGAAAATTACTCACCGTTTTATTGATTTTTATTATGGCATTGTTGTTCCTTAATCATGTTCCTTCTGCTGAACCCCAAAAAGATAACATGAAATTCCGGTTTGGAGTGATTGCCGACTGTCAGTATGCTGATGTTCAAAGTGAGGGCATAAGGGAATATGCTTTATCAGAAAAAAAGCTAAAGTTATGTGTAGATCAGCTGAATGTCCTGGATCTGAAATATGTGGTGAATCTGGGTGATCTGATTGACAGAGATTACCAAAGTTATGAAGTTGGGCTGCCCATTCTTAATCAGCTAGAAATGCCCGTTCACAATGTTCTGGGCAATCACGATTACAGTGTTGCAGATAAATACAAGGAGGAGGTTCCTTTAAAGCTGAATATGCCTTCCCGGTACTATGATTTTGAAGTGGATGGGTGGCGTTTTGTAGTGCTGGACGGGAATGACATCAGCTTTCATGCCTATCCTGAGGATAGTGATTCCTATAAAGAAGCAACCGAATATTATGATCAGAATGATGTTGAATCGCCGGAATGGAATGGTGCCATCGGAGAGAAACAGATGGACTGGCTTCATCGGGTCCTGGAAAAAGCCACTGCAAATAAAGAAAAGGTGATCATATTCTGCCATTTCCCCGTTTATCCTGAGAATGTCCATAATCTTTGGAATGCCGGAGAAGTGATTCAGGTGATCGAAAAATATCCCTGCGTGAAGGTTTACATGAGCGGGCATAATCACGATGGAAATTATGGTATGAAAAACGGCGTGCACTACCTAACCATGAAAGGTATGGTGGATACTGAGCTGAATTCCTATTCTATCGTAAACGTTTATAAAGACCAATTGGAAATTCAGGGTTTTGGACGGGAAAAGGAC
>CAYNPZ010000160.1:0-8623 GCA_964399175.1 uncultured Bacteroidales bacterium
CTGACCCAATCCGTAGGATATGGCAAAAGAGGCTTCACCGGAGGCAATGATGTTAAACACCGTGCCCAGTCCCCAGATCACTCCTCCAAGAATGCCAATCAAATGCACCCTGGAATTGCCCTTGAAATAATCCCTGAACGATACCGGCTCTCCGACAAATGGCTTTTTCATCATGAGCGTGTTGAAAAGGAAATTGCTGACTAAAATACCAATGGAAAGCAGGAATATAGCAGCGTAAGGCCCAAGCATGCCGGGTATCAGATCAACAAAATTTGTGGAAACAGATTTGGCCCACACAGGATACCAGAAACCCATAAGAAGACCGGCTACCAGACAAAGCAAGAGTCCTTTGGTTGAGACCCTGGCATCCACCTGTGGCAAGCGCTTGTAGGCAATGCCGTCGAAAATGATAGCGGCAATAAGGAAGATCACGCCAATAAAAAGATATACAGGATCGGCGGTGGGGTTTAGCAGATAATTAAAAAAAGTGCCAAGCACCAGCGCCAAACCAATGGCTATGGGAAAAGCCACCGCCATACCGGCAATGCCTATGGCAGCTACAAAAAGGATGTTCGCGGCATTGAAGACCACACCACCCCCAACGGCCCACAAAACACTGCCCGTGCTGGCCTGTGCCAAATCTTCGACAAAGCTTCGGCCTGCTTCGCCGACCGATCCAAGCGTAAAGCCAAAAATAACGGATAGCAGCAAAATGCCAATCACATAATCCCAGTAAAACAACTCAAAACGCCAGGTCTTACCGGCCCACTTTTGTGTGTTCGCCCATGAACCCCAGCAGAGCATGGTGATGATGCTGAAAATAACGGCTACGGAATAAGAATCTACTACTGTCATCTTGAATGGATCTTTGGTTTATAATAATTTATTTTGTATTTATATCAAGGGATTAAAAATAACAAATCACAAGCACCCTGCCTTGTCGGCAGGCAGGCAAATCCCAAATAATATCCAAATTCCAAATTATTATAATGTTCAAAACATAAAACCTATTAAGTTAAATATTTAATAATTGAGTCTTGGAATTCCCGCCTGCCAAAAGGCTGACAAATCCCAAACAATTTCTAAGCACCAAACTCAAATGACCAAAACCCCTTATTATTCCAGGTTTGGAATTTGATAAATTGGATATTCGATATTGTTTGAAGTTTGAGATTTGTAATTTGTAATTTACCCATTTGTTATGTAGACCAGGAAATTCATAATTATACTCAATTTCACATATTATCCTTATTTCACTTCCTCCCGGTAGGGTACCGATGCCTGGGCTCCCAGTTTGGTCACCGATAGGGAAGCCGCATTATTGGCAAGCTGAACTGCCTCTGAAAGTGGCAGCTGTTCAGCAAGCGCTACCACCAAAGCCCCGTTAAAAACATCTCCTGCTGCTGTGGTATCTTTGGCTTTTACCTCATTAGCGGGAACATACATCTCAACTTCATCGGAATAGATGTATGCTCCCTGACTTCCCATAGTTATGATCACCACATCGACGCCCCTTTTACGGATGGCCCATGCTGCCGATCTGGCCGAATCCATATCATTTACCTGAATGCCCGAGAGCATTTCTGCTTCTGTTTCATTGGGCGTAATGATATAAAGTGACTTAAGCAACTCTTTCGGTAGTTCCTGTGCAGGAGCAGGATTGAGCACCACTTTCTTTCCAAGATCTGAAGCTTTTTGAGCTGCATAAATTACCGTATCAAGGGGAATCTCCAGTTGCAGAAGGATAAATTCAGCTTCTTTAAATTCTTTCTCTGGTTTGTCGATATCCGAACGATTCAGCTTGCTGTTGGCTCCGGGAGCCACCACTATGGCATTTTCGCCTTTGGCATCCACCGTAATAAGCGCCACGCCTGAAGCGGCATCTGGATCCGTATATACGTGATCTGTGCTGACCTTCTCCTTCTTCAGGATGTCCCTGTATTTCTCCCCGAAAATATCGTTTCCCAGTTTGGAAATAAATACCACATCACCTCCGAAACGGGAAGCAGCAACTGCCTGGTTGGCGCCCTTGCCTCCGGGATTCATGAAAAACTCTCCTCCGAGAACGGTTTCTCCCGGCACAGGCAGATGATCCGACTGGACAACCATGTCGGTATTGGAGCTTCCGATTACAACTATTTTAGAATGTGACATAATCTTTATTTTAATATCATTATTTAATTCTATTGATTTGCTATTACAGGGGCATTCATCGTTTCGTAAAATTCAGAATGTTTAAATATATAAAAACTTCCGGCTTTGGAATGTCCTGGCAGTATGCAGAAATGCTTCCAAAAGGCTATCTATTGATGAAATTAGTCTGATACACGCTGGCTCACGCCCCATCCAATTCCACTATGATTCTCACCATAAAATTCCACGTACATCACGAACCGATTCTGTTCCGGTACGTAACGAACACACGCATCTCCTCCGTAGAAGTCGGTAATCGGTTCTTCACGAAGTTCGAACTTGTTCAAGTTCTTGCTCGTTGCGACAGCGATTTTATAGCTTGTGTGATCCGGTGCTGTCCGGTCGGCGAACATGTGATAGGTATCACCGATTCGCACCACGTCCGGATCACCGGTTTTCCAGTCCTGATCCCGAACGTCAAGGGCGATCCCTTTCTTTTCCCAGTGTATGCCGTCGTCCGACACGGCATGGTCAATCGTTACGCTGCACGGAGAACCCTTCCCGGGAATGCCCTCATAGTACATGTGCCACTTCTGCTCCTCCGGATCGTAATACCCGCCGGCATCCGGCTCATCCAGCACCTTTCCTTTGTTTTCAAGCTCCGTCAGGGTCTCTCCCCACCACAGTTCGGTGTATTCATCTTCCACCGTTCGATACAGGTAATAATTCCCATTCGGACCTTTCCGCCCCCAATTAAAATTTGTGCCGCCCCCGGACGGAATCACGTTTTTCTCAACGAGCTCCCAGTCCGCAGCATTTTTGCTCCGGTACAGGTCCTGCCCGCCGTCATGATGAACGTACATCCGATAGGTATATTCACGCTCCGGCTCCACGAAAATCACCGGATCATTACTCCCCACGGAGGGTCCTTTGTCATGCCATTCCCATTTCTCAATAGGATCAAACCCCGGAAGGATAATGCCGTGTCCCCCGTCATAGGTTGGCTGGGCAAAGAGAACGGAACTGAACGGGAAAAGACCAGAAATGATTTCCCCTTCTTCCACCGCAGAAAAAAACGGCGAATAACAAGTCGCACCAGGGTCTCCAGCGTTTACCCGTACGTTACCGACTATTGCGATACTGATAATTGCGGAAAATAGAATCTTACTTAGATAACATTTCATCTTTTTCTCTCCTTTTATTAAACAATATCAACAACATAAAAATCAATCATAACATTACCTTCACTCATCCAGATCCAAAACTTTTATGGCATTGGATCTGTAAACCTTTTTAAGCACATGCTTCGGCAGATCCAGTCCATACAGCGGCCAGTGGTAGCTGAACCGGTCGGGATAGAAATGTTCGTCAGCGGATTCCAAAATGCGGAACGTGGTTTCATACATTCCCCTGCCCATGCCCATATCCGTGCCATAGAGCAGACGATCCTGATATTTTCTGTAAAAAGACTTCGCAAACCTCGGAATCGCAGCTGTTTCAGCATACCTGGCCGATATATCGGCATACAGGTTGGGATACTTCTTTAGCAATTCGCCAAGCATATTCAGATCGTGGGAACAGTTGGCGAAATGACAGGCGATGAAGGTTGTGCTGGGATTTTCCCTGACAGCATTTTCCAGCGTCCGGATCATTTCCCCATGTAGGAGTATGTTTTCTTTGGTGGTATCGATCTTCCATTCCCAGGCATTCATCAACCCGTCATTTTTTTCATCCATGGGAAGATACATCCAGTAAGGGTCGGCAACATGAATGTTAATCGGCATTTCCAGCTCCCCACACTTCTGAAGTATGGGCTTCATTCTTTTATCATCCAGGTGCATACCATAAGCAGGCGGGTCGCAGTAAAACAACCCCTCACCTTTATCGCCCAGTTCACCGACCCCTTCGGCTCCCATGGCATGGCAGCGCTCCAGCTCCTCAATGGCACCGGCAGGCCAACTGTCTGTTTTGTAACCGGAATAATCAATGCCACACCAAATGTCAAATCGGTCGGGGTATTCGGAATATTTTTCCACGATGGAATCAAATTCAGCGCCCGTAGCGTTAGTAAGAATGATGGCCTTTTCTATGCCGGCAGCATCCATATTTTGAATCCATTGATCAATCTCCTCCCCGGTGGCAGCATAATCATGGGAATGGACATCGATTACAGGATACTCAGCCCGGGCAACATGTGTTTTAGGGATGTTATACACCGACTCGGGATCGTAGTCTTTCAGCAGCAAACTGTCGGGATTCTGGGCACTAACTACTGGAAATATAAAAATAATCAGAAAACACAAAAATAGGATTTGTCGGAGAAGCATTTTTATTTTCATAGGTCAACGTTTTGAAACATATTAACTCTTAAAAGAGAAATATCTCGCCATAAAGAAAGTATAATAATATGAAAGCACCAAATTTCAAGTATCAAATAACAAATAAATCTCACTATTTTCTATATCGAAAAAATTCAGGTCCTTTTCCTGGATATATTCTCCATCTCAATCCCCACCTTATGGGTGGCATATTCCATTTCTTTTAAATAATCTCCATAGCAGCTCATCCAGTGGAATCCTTTCATCTCCCTGGCCAGTTTCTCCCAGTCACCGTCAATGGTGCAGTCGTACTGCGAGCGACAGATGGCATAAAACGGGTGATCGATGATCTTTCCTGTAAAACCGACCCATTTGCTGTTGTCAAAGTCCGGGATGATGTTGGTCACCACCTGTCCCTTCCGGTATTGCACCTTCGTAGCTGCCCCGTGATCCGACTCAAAATGGGTATAAATGTGGGTGGGCTCCAGGTCCCTGCCGTTCATTCTCCTGGGCGAATGGCAATGTGCACAGGTTGTGACCCCGTCATGAGGCAAAGTGGGATCATTTAAAAATGCAGGTTTGCCAGAGATGTGGCGGAGCAATATGCCGCTGGGTATGACGGTAAAATCGGATTCACAGAAGGCCATCAGCCCTTCATCGTTAACCAGAGCGAAAGCCAGGCAGGCTGTAGTATCTACAAATTGGCCGATGCCCATGCATCCGCGCACGGTTATTCCATCGGCACCATATTTGTTCATCAGATCCTTAAAGGCATAATAGAGGATAAAGGTATTGGTCATATATTTCTTCGGGGTATTGACCGAAAGGATGGTACTTTGAGCTTCATAATCCGCTGCATCCTTTTCGGCCTTGCTAACAACAGCACTGTCCTTCTGTTTTTTCTCCACCAGGGATTGTAGCTCATCCATATCGGCCGTTTTCACATTCAGATGCCAGATGTCCTTAATGGCCTTTTTGGCATGGTCGGTATTGCCACCCCAACCGCCAATACCATTGACTGCAAGGATGGTGGTATTGCGTACGTTCTTCAACCCGCACAAAGCACGCAGCCGAACAAGCACCTTGTTGTAGTCGTCCACAACTACATCCTCAAGGTCGAAATTGGGATATACATACTGATCGGACTCCTGGCGAAGCAGCCTGGGGTGAACGATCTCATACCAAAGATAAGATGGGCCTGTTTTATGCCGCAAAAACATCACCACATCCTTTCCGGATTCAGTAATCATGTTGATCCTGTTACGCCCGGAGCCGGCTGCATAAAGGAGAATGACATCGCTGTCGGACTTGCTGGCGCGGCGGGCTTTGTCATCGCTGTTGACATGGAGAAGCGGTGCCACCTCTACCGAAAAATCGGCATAAGCCTCCAGTTTTTTAAGTTCGCTGCGGATTCTTTTATCTTCCTTTTTTACATCTTCCTGATTGATGATGCCTCCCCATGGGCGCCAGGAGACTTTATCCTGCCGCTTATGCAATTCATACAAAAACACCGGTTGTACCTTTAGCGACTTGCCTATGCGGTTCATGATATCAGAGCGGGAAGAAGGATGAATGTCCATATTGCCCGAATAAAATGTCTTGTCGGCAGGATTGGGCCGATTAAATGAAAAGAGCGGCAAAGTGCCTATTCCTCCGGCAATGCTGCCAAGGTTGATCAAAAAGTTTCTGCGTTTCATATTTTTTGTTTTTTTGGTTATGGTTTTAGTGTTAAGCCTTGTAAGGCGCTTAGCGGCTATTTTAGCAAAATCAGAGAGAACTATCTTAGTGATTAAAGGTTTTCTTTAATAGCCGCTTAGCGCCGTAAGAACAAAAAAATCAGGCTTCTTCGATGACTTCAAAGCCCAGAAGATTAGCTATGTTATAGAGCTGATCCTTGTGATCCCCGTAGTAAGTAACACGATGCCATCCCCAGGTATCCCAGTATTCCATCAGCTTGCGCATATCGCCTTTGACCTCGGCGGCCAGTTTGGTACGGCAAGCTCTCTCTACTCCGACATTCTCCACGGTACGCCCCTGATGGAAAATCACCTGTTTCTTGTTGTGGTCAAACTGCATGGTAGTAACCGTTTTGTTCAGTGGCATCAGCGACCGGATGCTGGCTCCTTTCTTGTCCTCTGCATGGCTGCGGATGTGATAGGGATTAGAGGATTCTTCGGGACCGTACATTTTTGTAGGACCGGTGCAATGGGCATAGATGATCTGGTTTTTTGAGGTGTCGATCACCGGATCGGATATGAACCCGGGCTGGTGAACCAGGTAATTCATGAGGAGCTTGGTCATGGTGGAGCGCTGATCGGCTTCGCAGGCCCCTACCAGCCCCTCGTTATCCAGTTGCATGAACCCCATGCAGGGATAGGCCGTTACCATACGGTTGTTGTAAATGCCGCCCAGGCAGTTGACCGTGATGGCCTGTGCATTGTTTCGTTCCATAAGCCTTTTCATAGTCAGATACATTTTGGCTGACTTTAGGATCTCCCCGCGGGTAGGCTTCATGACTTTCTTTGCATTGTAAATCCATCCATCTGCCACCTTGCTCGCTTCATCCGTGTCAATTTTCTCATACTCCGAATTGATCTCCGAGAAAGGAATGGTTTTGGATTTTGTTCCGTAAATTGCCGAAACCTGCTGGTCCGCATCCCTGCCTAAAACCAGCATGGTGGAATTTTTGAGTTTTGTAACCGCATCCAGGCACTCAACACCTTTGGCCACATCTTTAAAATCGGAGGATGAGATGCCGATCACCTTATGTCCTTCCCGTTTTAGCCGGGAATAGCTGGTCAGAAATTCCCCGGAGCCAGCATAAAGATGATCCACCAGAATGGTTGGCTTACCGGATGCGCCGATGGTCTCGGTTAGATCTCCCCACAGGCATCCGGACAAATAGACCAGATACCCGTCGACCTCTTGATCGCGGGAAAGAATCTGCCTGGCCTTCTCCTTGCTGACGTCACTAGTGGTTATCAGGGAAAAATCCACATGGGGGCAGTGACTTTTCAGTTGGTTCATAAACTGCCTGATGTCTCCGGCAAAATCATAATCGATATTTGGCCAGTTCGGCCGGTTGGGATCCGGATGAGCGCCCACAACCAGGATTTTCGTTTTGGGCAATTGATTTAAGTTGGAACCTGCCGAACGAGTTAGCGGACTGGCAAAGGACGAAGAAATGAAAGTCGGAAATACAAACATTCCGGCTGTAAGGGTTGAACACGTAGTAATGAATTCGCGGCGGGTTTGTCCTCCGCCCGATAATGGACTGGATTCATTGTTTGTTGCCATGTCAAAGAAGTTTACAAGTTCTAGAAGTAATCTATAGCAATTTGTGATGATATTTGCCGGGTAAGTTAATAAAATTTAATCATAATGAAACCTACATTTAACAATAAGAATTGTATCATCTTTAACTTTGTAAATTAGCCGGTGCTCTTCAGTTATCCTTCGCGACCAAAATCCTCTGTATTTATATTTTAAAGGCTCTGGTTTTCCTAACCCATCAAACGGATGTCTGGCAATATCATTTATCAGGTTATTGATTCTTTTAAGAATTTTTTTGTCTGTCTTTTGCCAATACAAATAATCTTCCCAAGACTCATCTACGAAAATATATTTCATGGGATTATTTTATCATGGAGTTTCATTCGTCTAACAGATCTTTTTCAAATGATGAGCCCTTGTTTAACTTTTCTATAGCCGAATCCAGTCTCTTTTCATTCGTCCTGGATGATAGTTCATGCTGTGTAGCGCATAGAGAATTATATTCTTCCAGCGAAATGATAACTACTCCATTATCTTTACCCCTGTTAATTACCAGGGTCTCAAAATTTTTCGTTACACTGTCCAGATATTTTTTAATATTCTTCCTGAAATCAGATATGGTTGTTGTCAACATGGTTGTATAGTTTTACGTACACATTTATGTACAAAAATAAATATTAAATACAATATCTCCAAGGAATGTAACAGGATTTTTGCATTTATTTTGGATAAGATTAGGGCAACTAGTTGACCGGTTTGCGATACACCTCTATCCAGTCCAGTCTTGCACTGGAGGGTGAACTGTTTCCACCACGCAAATCGGTGCATCCGATCTCAACCACCCTGGAGAGATCAGGATCTTTCACCCAGCCGCTTTCATGCACGGCTTCAATATTCAG
>CAYNPZ010000161.1:0-8608 GCA_964399175.1 uncultured Bacteroidales bacterium
AAGCAAAGTGAAATACTGTGATTCAAACGGTTTAAGCGCAATATTGGTAGCCAATAGATTATGTAAAAATGCTGATGGTACTTTCGTACTGACAGGTTTAAATGATGCCGTTGACCGTTTGATCACCATTTCACAGCTTGACACGGTCCTTAACATTGCCTATAGCATTGGAGAAGCACAAGAGATCATTAAAGTAGAGGAAGAAAACAGAAAGTCAGATAAAAGTGAAGGCAAATAAGGGTTGATTTGAAATTTGAGCTGACAATACTGGGTAGCAGTTCTGCTTTACCGACCTCTCAAAGAAACTTAACCGCTCATGTACTCAATGTATATGAGCGGTTTTTTCTGATTGATTGTGGTGAAGGGACTCAAATCCAGCTTCGGCGTAATAGAATCAGGTTCGGAAAAATCAACCACATATTCATAAGTCACCTTCACGGAGATCATATCTATGGGCTTTTCGGACTTCTATCATCTTTCAATCTGCTGGACCGCACCAACGATCTGCATATTTATGCCCACAGACCACTAAAAACCGGTATAGACTATATCAGAAAAAATTTTGAGGGACATTTGAATTACAACATCCGTTTTCATGCACTTAACCCGGAAGATAAAGAATTAATCTATGAGGACAAACGGGTAGAGGTTTACTCGTTCCCCCTGAAGCATAAGATAGCCTCCTCAGGGTTTCTTTTTGTGGAAAAGCCAAGAGAACCAAATATCAAGAAAAGTTATGTTGAGAAATATAATATTTCAGTAAAAAACATACACCACATTAAAAATGGTGGCGATTACAAAAGGCCCGAAGGCCGGGTGATCCCTCATACTGAAATCACCGAACCACCGTATCGCCAGAGAAGCTATGCTTTTTGTTCCGATACGGGCTACTATGAAGACATCATTCCTGCTATCCGGAATGTGGATCTTTTATATCATGAAGCCACCTTCCAGGAAGAGCACAGAGAGGAGGCAGATAAAACCCTGCATTCCACTGCCAGACAGGCGGCATCAATTGCCCGGCAGGCACAGGTGAAAAAACTCATCATAGGCCATTTTTCAGCACGCTATAAAGAGATTGATAACCTTTTAGCCGAAGCAAGAGAGATTTTTGAGGACACCATCCCTGCTGACGATGGTTTGGTTTATGATATCAAACCTTACAGAATAAAAAGGCCTGAGAATTCATAAACTCCAGAAAAAATTCCGGACATACTGAGAGCAAGCAGTTAATCCAACGCCAAAATTGAGTACTAAAAATAGGGAATTCGTTAATAATTCCCTATTTTTGTCCCTCAATTGTATGCACTTCCTAAAAACATGCACATGCAGGAACGTATCATCATACTGGATTTTGGTTCACAATATACACAGCTAATCGCAAGGAGAGTCAGAGAACTGAATGTATACTGTGAAATTTTTCCTTTCAATAAAATTCCCCACCTGGATGATTCGGTCAAAGGAGTGATACTTTCGGGAAGCCCTTTTTCGGTGCGCGATAAATATGCTCCCCAGGTTGATCTGGACAAAATCAAAGGGAAGGTTCCTATATTGGGTATTTGCTATGGGGCACAGTATATAGCCAACCATTACGGAGGGGAAGTGCTTGCCTCAGAAAAGAGGGAATACGGTAGAGCCAAATTAAGCTATATTGACCCACAGTTTGAACTTCTGAGAGATGTAAAGCCCGATACCCAGGTGTGGATGTCACACGGCGACACCATAGCGCAACTACCGGAAGATTATAGAATCACAGCCAGTACGAGAGATGTTGAGGTAGGTGCTTATAAAAACGAGAGAGAACCTACTTACGGGATACAATTCCATCCCGAAGTATACCATACGCTAGAAGGGAAAAAAATACTTGAAAACTTTGTAGTCAATATTTGCGGATGCAAGCAGGACTGGACACCCGAGGTTTTTGCCGAAATAACCATCAAACAACTCAAAGAACAACTTGGAAATGAAAAGGTGCTCCTCGGATTATCAGGTGGAGTGGATTCATCGGTTACGGCCACACTACTGAATGAAGCCATTGGTGATAATCTGGTTTGTATTTTCGTAGACAACGGATTGCTCCGGAAAAATGAATTCCAGAAAGTACTTGAGTCTTATAAGGATATGGGGCTGAATGTAAAGGGTGTCGATGCAAAGGAAAAATTTTACAATGATCTTAAAGGCATTACCGACCCTGAAGAAAAAAGAAAAATCATCGGAAGGAATTTTATAGAAGTTTTTGACCAGGAGGCAAGAAAAATCAAAAACATCCGGTGGCTTGCACAGGGAACCATCTATCCCGATGTTATAGAATCCGTTTCAGTAAACGGGCCTTCCGTAACCATAAAATCCCATCATAATGTCGGTGGCTTACCGGAAAAAATGAACCTCAAAGTGGTGGAACCCCTCAAGCTGTTGTTTAAAGATGAAGTAAGAAAAGTAGGTGAAGCACTGAATGTTAAGAATGAACTGGTCCATCGGCATCCTTTCCCCGGACCTGGCCTGGGAATACGGATCATCAGTGATATAACACCCGAAAAGGTTCAGCTGCTTCAGGATGCCGATGATATTTTCATTAATGGCCTTGAAGAGTACAATCTCTATGACAAAGTATGGCAGGCAGCCACCATCCTGCTTCCGATACAATCAGTTGGTGTGATGGGCGATGAAAGAACATACGAAAATGTTGTAGCATTAAGGGCTGTTACCTCAACCGACGGAATGACCGCCGACTGGGCACACCTACCCTATGATTTTCTGGCGGAGATATCCAGTAAAATCATCAACCGGGTAAAAGGTATAAACCGTGTTGTATACGACATCAGTTCCAAACCCCCTTCAACAATAGAATGGGAATAGATATTTGTTTTTATTATATTTGTTAGATTTCGATTTATCGATGCATGGAGCAAAATCCTGAAATAATAAGTTATCGGGGTTATTTGAATTACCAAATAACAGGAGAGCTTATAGAAAAACTGGAAGCAAGCAGCCACCAGTTGAACCTGAAAAAGTCCACCTACAGGAAGATCGTTACTTTAATGGTTGAAATCATTGAAAATAACTACAAATATGTAAATGAACTGACAGATCACATCCTTGAAAGCTCGCCTCAAAAGCCCTATTTCCTTCTTAAAAAGGAGGATTCCTATTTCAGGCTTGAATCAGGTAATCCGATACTCAAAAAAGATGCAGAACAACTGAAAGAAAAGATAGATTTTATAAACCAGTTGCCCCAGGAAGAACTCCAGCATCTTTACAAAAATACAATGGCAAATGGTATTTATGAAAATAATAAAGGAGCGGGATTAGGCATTATGAAAATGGCCAAAATATCAAAAAGGAAGATCCACTATTCAGTAGATGATATTACGAAAAATCTGGCATATTATACCATCATAATTTTTGTTCCCTCAAATTTATAATACCTTAGATTATGGCAGAAAAATTATACATACCACCTACCCAATACACCCCCGAAATCGACTTTGACCCCAAAAAACAAAAATTTAAAATGGGAGGCATTGCGAGGCCGGAAGACTCTTATGAATTTTTTGAACCTGTGCTTTCATGGGTGGAAAATTTTGTGAGAAAGACGATTGAATATCACGAACAAAACAAATTGCTCAATGAGACGTTTATTATTATATTTGATTTTGAATATATGAATTCATCCTCTTCTAAATATATTTTCCAGGTTATATCCAATTTCAAAAAGTTCTATGAAAAGCGTTTAAACGTTAGTATTTTTTGGTATTACGATGATCCCGACGATCAGATTCTGGAAGACGGAGAGGATTTCAGTGAGATCATCAATTTGCCATTCAACTTTTTAATCAGAAACAATTAATGTTAATGTTAAAGTCAGTTATTATGTCTATATTCAGAAAAAACATCATATTCCTCCCTTTGCTTATCATTTTTATGATTCCTAAATCGGGAAATGCACAAATTTTCAACGAGGATATGTACAAATTTGGTAAAGCGCTGCACTTCATCACTTCTTACTATATTGATTCAGTAAACCGTTCAAAGCTGGTAGATTCAGCGGTTATGGAACTGATTTCCGATCTGGATCCACATACTACCTACCTTAGCAAAGAAGAGGTGCAGGCCATGAATGAGCCCCTTCAGGGTAATTTTGAAGGAATCGGTATTCAATTCAACATCCTGGATGATACAATATATGTAATTTCTCCTGTTTCCGGCGGACCATCGGAAAAAGTAGGTCTTAAGGCCGGTGACCGCATTGTGAGAATTAACGGAGAAAAGGTAGCAGGAATAGGCATTTCCACTACCGGCGTACGGGACAGATTGCTTGGTGAGAAAGGCACTGAGGTAAAAGTGACCATTAAAAGGCCGGGTTTAGAAGAATTATTTCACTTTACCATTACCCGGGACAAGATCCCCATTCACAGCAGGGACGCATCCTATATGGTTGATGACAATACGGCCTACATCAAGCTTAACCGGTTTGCCCAGACCACCAATGAGGAATTCACCTCGGCCATAAAGAAGCTTAAGAAAGATGGGGCCACTTCTCTGATTCTTGACCTCAGGGACAATGGCGGAGGTTATCTTGAACAAGCCATTCAACTGGCGGACGAATTTTTAAATAACAACAAACTGATCGTATATACAGAAGGAATGAATGTGAAGAGAGAAGAGAACCGCGCTACGGAAAAAGGCGTCTTTAATGAGGGAAAAGTGGCCGTTTTGATTGACGAAGGTTCAGCGTCAGCAAGTGAAATTGTTGCAGGTGCCATTCAGGACTGGGACCGCGGCTTTATTATCGGAAGGCGCTCTTTTGGCAAAGGACTGGTGCAACGACCCGTTTCCCTGCCTGACGGATCAATGATACGGCTTACGGTAGCCCGATACCATACACCTACCGGCCGTGTCATCCAAAAGCCTTACAATAACGGACGGGAAGATTACAAACGTGACCTCCTAAAAAGGTTTAATAAGGGGGAAATGACTTCTGCAGACAGCATAGATTTTCCTGATTCACTTAAGTACCGGACAAAAGTCAACAACAGGGTAGTTTACGGTGGCGGCGGAATCATGCCCGACATTTTCATACCCCTGGATACCACCACTTATTCCAATTACATGGATCAAATCATAAGAAGCGGTGTCATCAATACCTTTATTCTTAATTATATTGATGACAAACGAACCAGTCTACAAAACAATTATTCCACATTTGATCAATATAAGGAAGAATTTGAAGTTTCCGCTAAGATGATGGATGATCTGCTAGAAATGGCTTCCGAAAAAGGAATTAAACCCAATGAAGCGGATCTGAAGCATTCCAGCAATGAAATCAAACTTCAGCTAAAAGCATTGATTGCACGAGACATGTGGGATATGAATGAATATTACCAGATTGTTAACGAAAGAGATGATGGTTATCTGAAAGCAAAAGAGGTACTGAACAACTGGGAAAGCTACACTGCAGAATATCTAAAAAATTGAACTAAATATCAATCCCTTTGATGTCCTTATAAAGGTCAACAGCATACAGGTCGGTCATTCCGGATACAAAATCAAGGACCGACCTGATTTTTTCATATACCGGCCCTTCGTCGTTTGGGATAAACTGCTCCGGGATCATAGACAACAGCTTCTTCGAATAATTATATTCCGGATTCAGTATGGAATAAACGAACTCTTCCAGCAGTGTTCCCAAAACATTGAAACCGGTAAGTTCCACCTTCACTACTGAGCGATGGTTATATATTTCATTAAATGCAAACTTTTTACATTTCTTGAATGCTTCACTGGTTTTGCCCTGTAAATTGTCAACCAGTGAACCGTTAAATTCACCCTTCAAAATACGGTCATGATTAGCCAGAAAGATGTCAGCCGTTTCATTTACCAGTTTATTGATCATTGAAGCTCTCAAATAAGCCACCTGTTCGTTCAGATCAGTGACCTCCTTAAAAACCTGTTCCTTCCTCTTAAGAAAAGCCTCATCTTTCTTTTCATCAAAAAAACCCAACAACAATTTAAAGGTTTTATCCTTATCCAGGATTTTAAGTTTGTGGGCATCCTCAATATCCATAATCTCATAACAAATGTCATCAGCAGCTTCAACGATATATACCAACGGATGCCTGGCATACTTCACCGGAGAATCTGAAATCCTCATTAAGTCAAGTTCTTCAGTCACCTTTTGAAAAGTATCCTTTTCAGACTGAAAATATCCGTATTTCTTCCCATTCAGCTCTGATCCATAGGGATATTTAATTAAAGAAGCCAGGGTTGTATAAGTAAGCGCAAAACCCCCTTTCCTTCTTCCGCGGAACTGATGAGTCAATAAACGAAGGGCATTGGCATTTCCTTCAAAATTAACAAGGTCGTTCCATTCTTCAGGTTGCATTTTGTCCTTCAATTCTTTCCCCTCACCCTCTTCAAAATATTTTGAAATGGCATCTTCTCCGGCATGGCCGAAAGGTGGATTACCCATGTCATGGCAAAGGCAAGCCGCACCAACAATGGAATGGAGTTCATTTAATATGTCCTTCTCTTTAATCTCTGCTCTGTTTTGAAGTTCCATCGCCACCTGGTTCGCAATTGACCTTCCCACACTGGCTACTTCCAGGCTATGGGTCAGCCTGTTGTGAACAAAAATACTCCCCGGAAGCGGAAAAACCTGGGTTTTGTTCTGCAACCGCCGAAAGGGAGAAGAAAAAATTATACGGTCAAAATCTCTCTGAAACTGAGAGCGGGCATCAGCGATTGTATTTATCTTGCGGTCTTCCAGTCCGAAACGTCTGGCCGATAATAATTTATCCCAGTTCATCATAGCTTAGAAACTCCATTTAAAACGGAAAAATATAAAATTTATCCGTTCTTTCTCACTTTGTGTGAATTTCCCTTCAAAAATCTGGGCAAAGGCTGAAAGTTGTACATTATCGGTTAATGAATACTTAAATGAAGGATTAACAAAAAACCCGTTTATATCGGGAAAATACATAAATGCAAGTGTACCATCCAGCAAGGGATGAAGGGGATAAGAAGCCTGGCCGAACCATGAAAATTCACTGAAAGATAGCGTCTTTACAGTTAAAGGCCTGTAATAGTAGCTGGTAAAACTGTTCAGATCCATGTGTTTAAAGTTCCCGTTATAATAGCCTTCAAATTGGAGGAAGAGCGAGTTGCTGAACATATAATTGGCCGAAACCGAAGCGAGCATCAATCCGCTTGTATCACTAAAATGCTCTGAAGGATGAATATAAGTCATTTCCCCGTTAAATCCGGCACCTTTGATGCTTCCTGACCAACCCATACCTGCTACATATTCGTCGCTATTGAGAACCCCTCCCAGAAACTGCCAGTCATATCCCCATTGATTCATCCGGTAATAACCGGCAGCAGTAACTTCTTCCTCCCTGTTGACCTTTACCGCCAGTTCGGCAGCAGAAGTATATGAAGGATAATACATTAAACGTAAGGCGTCGCTTCCGGGCCTCTCTTCATAATCAAAATCAAAGAAAGAATAAGCATTGAAAATGTCATTGGGATTCCATACATATGACTGACCCCAGTTGATACGCTGGCGGCCTATCTTTGCCTCAAAACTTCCCTTTGTATAATCCATCCATAACCTGTCAACCGAGGTGTTAAAAATATATGAGTCTTCTGCTATTACATTCCGGGTCAATTTGTGCAGATAACCGTAATCCTTACTGATCAGCCTGTCATAAGAAGGAAAAGATTCAACCAGATCCCCATAAATAAAACGGTTGCGCATACTCATGCCTGCCCTGAACCTGGAAGAAGAAGCCCAGCGAAAGTCTAAACGGTTATGGAACATGCTCTCATTGAGCCAGGTAATACCTTCTCTATCCATAATGGTATTCATATATTTTACGTACCCGTTAACCGATAAATCCTTAAGACCTCCGGATTCCTGAGCTGACGACACCATTGATATGAAAAGCAGAAATGCCGGTATAATAACTCCGCTAAATAATACCCGCGTAATCATTCGCATAAATTACTCATTTTTCTGATTTTCATCACTGTTAACCTTTCCGTCTTCAATATTGACTACACGATGGGCTTTCTTCACCACTCTGGAATCATGTGTTGAAAATATGAAAGTCATCTGTTCGTCCCGGTTCAGTTTTTCCATAATGTCCAACAAGTTCTCCGTAGATTTGGAATCGAGATTGGCTGTAGGTTCATCGGCCAGGACAAATTTGGGCTTGGAAGCCAGGGCCCTTGCCACGGCAACCCGTTGCTGCTGTCCACCGGACATTTTGGAAGGACGTGAATCCATGCGATCACCTAAGCCAACGGCTTTCAGAAGCTCTTCTGCCCTTTCCTGCCTCTCCTTTTTGGGCCGACCCTGCAAATTCATAATGAATTCCACATTTTCCCGGGCAGTCAATACAGGAATAAGATTATAGGCCTGAAAGACAAAACCTATGTTGTACATCCTGAAATCTATCAATTTCGAAGGCTTCAATTTACCTATATTCGTACTGTTTATAATAATCTCTCCTTCAGTGGGCTGATCTAGACCACCGATCATATTCAGCAAGGTGGTCTTACCGCTGCCCGAAGGACCAACAATGGCAGAAAATTCACCTTTTTCAAA
>CAYNPZ010000162.1:0-8595 GCA_964399175.1 uncultured Bacteroidales bacterium
GGCTTTGGCTTTTTACCAATGAAGAAAGCAATCACAAAAAGAACGCCGGCCATCACAGCGGCTATCAGCATGCTCTCCTGCACCGTGGAAACCCCGACGCTTACATTACCGATAAACTTCGGTACAAACGTGGCCCCCAGCAAGCCCCCGGTAAAGATAATCCCGAATATGCTGCCGTGAAGTTTGGGATCAAATCTGGCAAAAGTAACCCCGACAATATTGGGGAAGATGGGACCAAAAGCCAGGCCGGTGATCATAAAGGCAATAATTGCCAGCACGGGGTTTTCTGTCCATATCATAACGGCAATGGCTATGGCTGAGACCAGCGACATCCCAATAATAACCCGGGCCCCAATAGCCGTGAGGTTTTTAATTCTTGAGGCAATGAACCGGCCGAGCGTCAGGGCGACACCAAACAGGCTCAGCACCACTCCTGCATTGGAAGATGCCTCCGTGCCTCCTCCGAAAAGTTCTGTCATAAGCGGCTTACCCCAGGTGGTCATGGTGATTTCAAGGGACATATAGAAAAACAGGGCCAAAACACCAATCAATACCGCGGATTTCTTAAGGAGGTCAACAGCCATGGACAACTTAAATCCGCTGGCTATATGGGGATAGCTCGTGGTCAGGGATACAATAAGAAAACCGACCACTATTGCCCCCATAATGGATACAGCGCCGCTGTAGCTGAGGCTTTGTAAAAAAAGGGTAAAAAGCAGCGGGGTCAGCACATAGCCTACGCCAAAGAAAACATTGCCAAAGTTGCTGGCGCGGGCGGGGTCTTCCCCCTTATAAAGCACTGCCGGGATAAGGGTATTGCCTACTGTATTGAGGGACATAGCCCCTACGCCCAGCAGGATACTGGCCAGCATGGCCAGGGCATAGCTCGTGGAAAAGGCCAGCAAAAACATGCTTGCCGCCACCAGGGCAAATCCAAAGATGGCCAGGGGTTTGTGGCCAAACTTATCTACCAGCGGTCCAAGGAAAAGCTGAACGATACAACTGGTCAGAAACAAGGCCATGACCAGCGAACCAAAGGCGTCTTCTTTGATGCCCAGGTCATTCATTAACTCCACCGAGACGGAACCGAGAATAACAAAGCACACCGCTACGGTGAACACAGCCATAAGGGCAACGACTACAATTTTTTTCATAAGGGTATTTCTTTCTGTTTAATTTATAAATGAAGGCTGTCCATAAAGTCCTCCGTGTCCCTCCATGATTTCCTTTGCTTTCTCAGTGGTTTAATATTATATGTTTGAACCACAGAATTTCAAAGGTCTGACTTTATGGACAGGCTCTAAATAAATATACCTTTTAACATGGCCTCCTTTTATTCTTCCGAACCGGGTACCGGAACTTCATTATTAACCAGATCACTGGAACCCAAGGAAGTTACGGACTCAGGACCTCCTTCGGGACCCAACCGGAGACTCGACTTCATCATCTCATCCCAGGTAACTTCTTTGCCGGTATATGCCGATATTCTACCCATTATGGCGCAAAGCGTTGATTTGGCTGTAAATTCAGCCACATTCACGGGTTCGTCTCTCCGAATAGAGGTTACCAGGTGAATGTGCTCCTGCAGGTAGGGGCTGTTTACATCTTCGGGTTTCTCATAGCTCCATATATTTTCACCGTCCGGTTGGGCTATGTAGCTGGTGCAGTCGGAATAACCTTTTGTACCGCGGACAAACTCCGAAACATCATTTACGCAGCCATCTATCTGCCGGCACATGCTATGCATGTGAATGTCTCCCTCATATACAAAATCTACGCTGAAATTGTCGTACTGATCGCCGGTAACCCTGCGGTGTCTGGAGCCAAAACCAACGGCTCGCTGAGGGAATTTTCCGCCCATGAACCAGTTGATAACATCGATGTTGTGCACATGCTGCTCGGTGATGTGATCGCCTGAGAGCCAGGCCCAGTTAACCCAGTCCCGCAGCATGAACTCCATATCGCTCCACTCGGGTTTTCTCTCCCGATACCATAGCTGGCCGCTGTTCCAGTAGCAGTTTGCCCCGACTATGTCGCCGATTTCACCGCGCATGATGCGTTTATAGGCTTCAATGTAGCTTTCCTGGTGGTGACGTTGGGTTCCGGTCATAACTGTCAGTCCGAGGTCATCGGCTCTTTTCGAGGAGCTGATGATAGAACGGGCTCCTACCGGGTCAACAGCCAGGGGTTTTTCCATGAAAACATGCTTATGGGCATCTACGCAGGCAGCAAAGTGCAGAGGTCTGAAATACGGTGGAGTGGCAAGAATTACGACGTCCACATCCGAGTCGATCACCTTTTGGTAGGCATCAAACCCAATAAAACACCGATTATCGGGAACCTCTTGTTCGGTTTGTTCTTTAATTCGCTTACGGCTATCTGCCATTTTATCTTCAAAAACATCGCCCATGGCGGCTAATTCAAGGTTGGGTCCTGCCTGGATAAACTGAATGGCAGCGCCGGTACCTCTGCCGCCGCAGCCTATCAGGCCTGCCTTCAGGGGCTCGCCATCCGGTGCCTCATTTAAAAGCGGGGGAAGACTGAGTTCTGCCTTGGTTCCTCTGCTGCATGAAGAAAGCCAGTTGGCGGTTAGTGCCATTCCGGCAACTCCAAGCGCACTTTTTGTGAGAAATTCTCTCCTGGTTTGTTTGTTTTTGTGTTCCATAGTTGTAGAAATTTAGTGGTGGTTGATTATTTAGTACCTTACCGGTCAAATTCTTGCTTTTTTAATTTTAGTCTTGTCTTCTTTATATTACTTATCTAATAGCCTAAGGTCTGTAATAAGACCTGGTTTTCCTAAAAAAACCGATCCCGGTTTGGGATCGGTTTCTTTTAATTCAAAGCATTATCCGCATTAATAATTCGGATTCTGGGTGAGCTGCGGCGCTCTTTGCATTTCGTCATAAGGAATTGGTATCCAATAGGCACTTTCTCTCCATTCCCGGTCATCCTGAATTGTGGAGGGGGAATATTCCCACCTCATCTTGCCATCTTCCCACTCATAGACATTCATTTTATGCACGTCGTGCAGGACTTCACCGGCAATCATCCAGCGGCGTATGTCAAACCAACGTTTTTCCTCACCGAAAAATTCAATCTTCCTTTCGTGACGGACAAATTCCCGCGCCTGATCCTGACCCACACCAGTCGGTCTGTCGGGCAAGCCGGCACGGTTTCTTACTTTATTCAAAGCCTCGATGCCATTCTGTATCTCTCCCAGTTCAATGCTGGCTTCTGCATAATCCAGCAATATTTCGGCATATCTGAATTCAGGCCAGGCTTGTTCATTGTCGTTGTATTGTCCCTGAATTTCCGGATCAAGGAACTTTTTAAGGTAATAGCCGGTTTTGGTGCCGTTCCAGGCTTCAATATCACCTTGTCGGGTATCCATTCCAGCGGTTACAGCATCATCATTTGTATGATCAGCACCTTCTTCAACAAAAAATCCGCTTTCAACTTCAGCGGGTCCATTGGAACGATCTTGCCATGGAGCGCCGTGATATAGTACAGAAGCGTAGAAACGGGGTTCACGCCTATAGTACGGATCCAGATAAGGATTGTTTTCCAGTTCAGTGGCTGTGGCTTCTCTTACGTTCTCATTATCCACGGAAGCGGGGCCGTCCCAGTCAAATTCACTACCGTCTGCCATTTCAAATGATCGAACAAACGGTTCCTGTGGGTTGTTATTCCCCCAGTTGTGGTAGCCATTGGGACCATGCCATAAATTTGCCAGCATATAATTGCCTTTTTCCTGGTTGTACTGAACTCCCCAGATGAGCTCTTCGTTCCATTCTCCTTTTTGAAGAAAAACGCTGTGGAAATTGTTGGCATATTCCTGAATTTGTTCTTCAGTCATGTCTTCCGGAGGATCTTCCGTGGTACCAGTCAAACCATAGTTACCATAGTCACCATTAATAAATGACTCGGCAGCGGATTGCGCAGCTTCCCATCTTTGCTGCTGGGAACCTTCCTGGAAGGAAACCAGGGGATTGTTAGTTTCATATCCACCATTGACCAGATCACTGGCACAAAACGTAAGCAACCGAACTTTCAAAGCAGCGGCGGCACCCTGAGTGGCACGTCCCTGCTCAATACCACCTCTCTGGGGTAAAAGCTTTATGGCGTTTTCAATGTCGGAAAGGATGAAATCCCTGGTCTCTGCTATAGAGGATCTTTCAGCGCCTGAGTAGTCTTCACCAAGTTCAAAGGGTTCATCCACCAGGATTCCACCTCCATAAGTACGCAACAGGTTCGTATATTCAAACGCTCTGATGAAATAAGCTTCACCTTTAATGCGTTCTTTAAGATCTTCTTCCGTTGAAGTTTCAGTGGGAACATCGTCTATATTGGCAAGCAGCACGTTAACATTCTTAACGTTGTCATATATATATCCCCAATTATACGCACCAAATCGATTGCTGCCCCAATGGCCCAGTTCATCGGGAGCCAAAGTACCCTTTGACCAGGTATACGCCCCTGGCCGGTGAATACATAGGGCTTCATCGGTAGCTGAAGAAAGCAGATCTTCAAGCAATCCCAATTGCCCGGTCCAGCCGGAAGGACCCCCTATGTTGTCGTAACAGTTACCTAAATATGATTTAGTCAGATTAATGTCCTCAAATACCGATTCTTCGGTAAATGAGCTAACGGCTTCCCGCTCGAGGGGATCTTCGTCGCATGATGTCGGTAACATAAACAACATCACACCAACCGTTATATATCCCAATATCTTTTTTATATGATTCATATCAGTTGATTTTATTAGATTCACAATTTATATGATTTAGAACGTAAGATTTACACCCATGGCAATGGTTCTTGTCGGAGGATAGGTCATCGGATTGCCCACTTCGGGGTCGAACTTATCCTGAGCACTGTATATCAAAAAGAGGTTATTGCCCCGTATAAAAATTCTTGCGCTTCTAAGACCTATACCACCAAATGCCTCTTCAGGAACACTATAGGAAAGCGATGCCTGTTTCAAGCGGGCATATGCCATGCTGTCCCACCAGTAGGTATTGTTTCTTCTCCACCATGTCCAATACTGATCACCACGGTTCCTGGCCCTGGGCACATCGGTATCTGTATTAGCCTCAACGCCCGGGAGGTTGCCCTGAGTCCAGCGGTTGTCATAGTTCCATTTGAAATAGTTGCCGGCTTCCCCGCGGCGACCATCAGTGGTATGCTGCTGGTAATAGGTTCCCTGACCCTGAACATGCATGGAGAAATTCCAATTTTTATAAGCCATATCAAGCGTCACTCCATAAAATGTTCTGGGAGATTCTGTTCGATCCCTCAAAATCATATCGTCATCAGTGATTTCCCCGTCTCCGTCAACATCCTTCAATTTGATATCTCCGGGTTTAGCCTCCGGATGGCTGGGATAATTGTTTACTTCCTCCCAGTCTTCAAAAACACCGATAGCTTCATACATCAGCGTTACACCATAAGGACGACCTTCCCGTTCCTGCCAGGGTACAGATCGCTCGGGTTCATCCATAAAAATCACCTCATTTTTGTTATAACTGATGTTTCCTCTCAGACTGAAACTGAAATCCTGGCCCAATTCTTCGTTGTAACCGGCCTGAACTTCAATTCCCCGGTTATCCACTTCGGCAATGTTCTCATCGGGAAGAGCCAATCCGGTAAATTGAGGAACAGAAGCATTTCTGCTGGCCAGAATATCCGACCGCTTTTTATAAAATAGGTCAACATCCAGGCTGAAAGTATTATCCAGGAACTGGGATTCAAATCCTACGTTATAGGAAGTTTCCTTTTCCCATGTGATGTTAGGGTTAGCCACACCTTCCTGGTAAACAATGGATTCAACCTCTTTGGCAGTACTAAATGCCACTCCTGATCCTATACTATATTTATTCAGGTACTGAAATGGACTCCCCGGATCCATCCCCATTTTACCGTAACTGGCTCTCAGTTTAAAGTAGTTGATAAAAGGGAGGCTTTCCTGCCAGAAATCCTCTTCGGATGCTCTCCAGCCCAACATAAAAGAGGGGAAGTTGCCCCACCGGCTGTCTGGAGGATATTTCAGCGAACCATCCCGGCGGAAGGTAAATTCAGCCAGGTATTTTTCCTGGTAATTGTAACTGGCACGGCCGATGAACGACCTACGGGAATAGATCCAGCGGCTTCCCGAATTGGTTTTTTCCTTTTCACCACCGGCATTTAGTGTTTGCACCTTATCGGAGATATAGTAGTTGCGATAGGCTGAAATGTAGTTTCCATCGTCATTTAACTGTTCCACTGAACCGAACAGGCTGAGGTGGTGATCGCCAAAATCACGTTCATAGCTTACGCTTATATTGGCTTGCTCTCTCAGGTCCCGATGGTACTCTTCGGTTTGGTTGGGCGCTTCGGTACCCCTTTCCTGGGGGATGAGCTCCATATCATCAATGAATCCGTCGCCGTCGGTATCCTCAGCGGTATCCCAGTCGGGGAAATACAATATCCAGGGCTTCTGGAAACGCCAGTCATACCTGTTGTCCACATCGTAGGAATACCTTGCTTCCACATCAAGATTCTCCAGCGGATTAAGCTGCAGCCTTAGTGTATTCTGCGTTTTGTAATGTTTTTCATCGTCATGTCCAGTCTTAAAAGTAGAGGTTACCACCGGGTTGTCTCCGTATTCGATATCCGGTCCGGGTTTGCCATTGGGCCAGAAAGCAGGCATTGTCGGCACCAGACGGGTGGCTTGACCGTAAATGCTCCATGCGCTTTTGGTAGGATATACCCGTTCCGTCTGGAATCCGGCAAAATCGTAAGATATGCTCATCCAGTCGGTAATGGGAACATCCAGCTTGGCTCTTGCATTATACTGACTGTAACTGGTGGATTCCTGTTCGTAGATGGCCTCTTCGTTTCTCAGCCCCAATGAAAAGTAGTAGCTGATTTCGTTGAAGGTACCGTCCAGGGTCATGCTGTGCTTGCTCCGCGTGGTCCAGTCTGCAATCAGTTCGTCCATCCATCTTGTATTGGGATGTACCCAGGGATCTTCACCTGACCTGAACAGTTCAATGTCCCGGTTTGAAAATTGCCGCTCTTTGCCTTCATACTTCTGGTATTCGCTCAGCATGGTGGCATATTCTGCGGAACTGGCTATTTCCGGTACCTTGGTTGGTGTCATAAAACCCTGATAGGAGTCGATCTGGAGGCGGGGTTCCTCGCTTTCACCCCTTCGGGTAGTAACAAGGATCACACCGTTGGCAGCCTGGGCTCCGTAAATGGCTGCCGAGGCATCCTTCAGAACGGAGATGTCTTCGATGTCGGCAGGGTCCACTTCACTGAGCGAACGCCCGGGCACTCCATCAATGACAACCAGCGGGCTGGTTCCATGCAGGGTAGTTCGCCCACGAACCCTAATATTAGCAGCGTTCTGCCCGGGTTCACCGGTAGGCTGCATCACCGTAACGCCGGCCAGACGGCCCGAAAGGGAATTGGTTACATCTACACTGGCGGTTTCGGCAAGCTCATCACCTCCTACAGAGGTAACGGAACCAACTACTTCCTGCTTTTGCTGGCGGCCGTAGCCAATGGCCACAACCTCTTCCAGCTCGGTAACAGCCTGTTGCATGGCTACATTGATCTCCTCCCGGTTGTTAATCTCAACGGTTTGTTCCTGGTATCCCACGAATGAAAATACCAGTGTTGCATCGGCAGGAGCTTCAATGGTATAGTTGCCATCCATGTCGGTAGTGGTACCAATCGTGGTTCCCTGTACCACAATATTGACACCGGGCAGGGGATCTCCGGTCTCTGCATCGGTCACCTGTCCGCTTACTTCAATTTCCTGCTGGAAATTGACCAGTTCATCTTTGTTGTTTTCATCAGGATAGGGTGAATCTGCGCTGGCGGTTAGCGGGTTGCATATAAAACAACCGAAAACCAGCAATGCTATCCACAACTGTAAAAAATGGGTTTTCTTTTTCATAAATTTTTAGGCTTTTTGGTTAAAAATTCATTTCATTTGCATGACCACGGAATGTGTGTCCATTTTATCCGTCATCATTTTAAGTTTTAAAATAGTGGTTCATGTATCGGATCTTCGGGTTAGGTTTTCATGGGCGCCTCCTTTCTTTGATTAGATGATGACAATTGGTTCATCAAATGAAACTCCAAATTTGTTAAGATTTGTTAAGAATGACAATGCACATTTTGGCAAAAAACTTGCACAAAATGGCACAATTGTATTTTCATCAAAAAAAAATCCCACATTGAGAGTTAGATCAATCTTATCCCTTCCAGGAAAGCTACTCATTGGTCTGATAAAATTGTGAGAAATGAGAGCGGACCGGAAAAGATGGCTCTCTTCACCGGCCCGGTTATTTATGGCTGGGTGTTACGAAACAGGCCTGTCTACCTGCGGTTTCAGGCTGGTCAGCTCGGATATTTTAACCGGTCGCCCTTCTTCTATACTCTTGCGGGCAGCCACACCGATGAGAATGGACATTGCACCATCCCTTGAACCGGCTGCATGATTCAGCGGATCCGGACTGTCAGGATCAACAAATATACGATCCTGAAGACGCTTATCGCCTCCTCCGTGTCCCCCTCTGCCGTGGGGTACCTTGATCAGCTTGT
>CAYNPZ010000163.1:0-8587 GCA_964399175.1 uncultured Bacteroidales bacterium
GGAGAGATCGATAAGCAGGAATTTGAAGAAAAAAAGAAAGATCTGAGTTAGCTTTCATGATAAATACTAACTTAATTGTTTTACAATCCGTATTCTGAAGGAATAAATTTTGTTGTATCCAATTCTTTCATCATTAGCTCTGTGAATTCATTCTCATTGTGGGGTATTTCATTGATTTGTTCTCTGATTGTATCTATCCATTCTCTCTCCATTTCAGGCAGTTCTAATGATCCGTTGTTTACAGCCTCTTCAATAATATCGAGCCCTTTTAAGCTTCCTTTAACAGCAGCTTCTATATAATTTCCCCCTTTTACTATCTCTTCGGATATACTGATTACGTTTTCAGGTGAGAGGATCAATGCTTGTGGGTCATAGTGAATATCCGATTCGATAAGTAATTTTTGTAATACTAACGAACTTGTTTCACCGTCTTTAATAGCTTCATTGAGCAGTCTTGTATCATATTCCAGTTGTTCATAATAGACGATTGGTGCATTACCGGCAAGTAATTTGATGTTTTGAACCGATTCATTACTCCACAGATCTGCACATGCCGATGCAATATTTCCTACAGAGCTCAGATGGGCACAAGCGGCTGTTTTTCCTTCCATAGATATTGGTGTTCCTGTAATCGCTTTAAGAAAAACGCCTTCATAACCACAGTCTTTATCAGGTCCAATTGCCCCTTCTTCTATTGCTACAATTGTTCTTACAACAGAAATGACCCTGTCAATTGCAGCAACAAGCTTTGGAATATATTTTTTTTCAGCCAATACCATTGCTGTATTGGCAAATCCGCAGGCAGTATCACCGGCAGGTATTTTATTCTGCTGCTTAGCTATTGAAACGATGTTCTTCCACAGCATTTTCATGTCTCGTACTCCCAATACTGAGAGCGCAAAGATTATCTTTTTCATATCACACATAAGCAAGGCATCATCATGAATCTCTTTACCGCCTATACTTTCGATAGACAAAAGATCGCCGCCAGCTTTTGCTCCTTCTTCAAAGAATTTCCACATAACATCCAGGTATTTAGTTGATCGGCTTATGGGAGGTTTTTCAAAGTCTCTGATGTCATTTGGCGTGAGTCTTATTTCACTTATTAACTCTTTTTTTTGATAATATTCTTCACAAATATCGTTAATCACTTTTACCAATTCAATTCCCATATCAGGATCGAGCGTCATTTCTATCAGGGATTCAAACTCAAATATCAACCCTTTGGAATGCAACTGATAAGCTCTTTCCAATGATTCTGTTACGATTTCTTTATAATGACCTTTGATCTCATCAAGGTTTTTCTTGGTCACTTCTATGGTCGGAAGTGTAAAATTAAGTTCCGGATAAACATGATGATTTCCTATAATAAGGCCACGACCGGTTGTGACCGGATACAATGCCTTGCCAAAAATGAGGCCTTTTTTATTATTAATTGCTAGTTTTTTGTATTTCATATTTTATCCAAATTGTTTGGTGATTTTACGTTGATTCCAAGGCGATTGAACAGGACTTTAAATTGATTGTATGTCCATCGGTAAAGGTATGGTGTGGGAACAAAGTTATCTCCTGCTTGCAGAATTTCTTAGAGGAAAAAAGCATTTTTTCCTGTCTTCCACTAAGTAATTTGTTTATTTTCCATTTAGTATGCTTATCTCTTTCCAAATTCCCATAAAAAGATTTCTAGTAGAGATACTGTTTTTCCCGAATCCTGCCTTTAAAATATTAATTTCAGTATGCCGATTGATATTGTATCCATAAGTAAAGAGTATCAAAGGATTCATTATATCTAACAAAAAATCTACCAGTTTCCTGTTGCTTCTGACATGTTCAAGCATCAATACAGTACCGTCATTTTTACATACTCTCTTAATTTCTTTCAAGCCCTTAACAGGATCAGGAATTGAAGAAAAAACGTATGTAGCAACGACGGTATCAAAAGTATCATCTGAAAAGTCCATCTTTTGGGCGTCCATTAGAAATAATTCGAAATCTTTATCAGCACCATATTTTCTGGCTGTGATGGATATCATTTTCTTGCTGAAGTCAATTCCCGTCAAACGGATATTTTCAGGATAATGGGGAACATTTCTCCCGGTACCAATTCCAACCTCAAGCGTATCTCCTTTTGCACGTTGCAGTAAATTTCTCCTCCAGCGTGAAGATCCAGAAATTACAAGGAAATCATATACCCCGGCTATTTGATCAAAGCGTTTCTTGATTTTCTTATTGGTTATCATATCAATATTTTGATGCTTCTTTTCATATTTTCAAAAGTCATTAAGTATTGATTTACAGAAGCTAAATTAATCATCTCACTTAATAAAAGACAAAATACGATTTCATTTTATTGATGTTTTGCCTGATTTTTTATGGAAGACCCGTTTTTCCTTTAAAATCAATGCATCTCGAGGGTCTCTTCTTTTATAAAAAAGTTACTAGAAAGTTACTTAACTTTAGAAAAAACAAGAAACCCTTCCCAATGAGCGAGTCTTATTCTCTTATTCCCAGTAATCCTGCAGCTTTTCTGACAACTTTTTCCTTGTGAAAAATATACGGCTTTTTGTTGTACCCATTTTAAGGTCAAGGCTGTCAGCTATTTCCTTGTATTGATATCCTGAAAGAAACATCTTAAAGGGAGTACGAAACTTATCAGGTAATTCTTCGATCTTCTTGTTGATCTCAATGATTGAATAATCGCTGTCAGGGCTTATTGAAATACTGCCTTCATATTGATTCAGAAAATAGTCCTTCACGGTGTTATCAAAATAAGCTTTCTCTTTTAGTTTCTTACGATATTTATTAATGAAGGTATTTTTCATTATGGTAAACGTCCAATTCTTAAGATTGGAATCACCTCTGAACTTAGCCCTGTTGGCAAAAGCTTTGTAATAGGTTTCCTGAAGAAGATCCTTTGCTTCTTCATAATCTGAGGTTAGACTCCCGGCAAATCTTTTCAGTTTGTCTTCCAATTGTATTAGTTGTTGATCGAATTTTGCTGGTTTCATAAATATTTGATTTTGTTATTCTCGTCAATGTTTATATAACCAATGACATAATTTTATTGGTAATCAGTTTATTATAAAAATTTAATTTTTATGGAGTTAAATTTTTGTAATGTTCAGAATTAAGATATAGATATCCATAGGTATAGTAGGTATGACGCTCTTTCAAATGTAATATAGAATGGATTTATATTTGTTGTTTAGTTTTTCCTGCCCTTCCGTCAATTCTTTAAGAGTTATCGAATTCATTTTTTCTTCTATCTAAGAATTCAGTTCCTGCCAAAAACCATTCGCCGAACACCCATCTTACCTACTGTAATCTTTACCTTTTTCAAGACAGTCGACCAAAACCATTTCCTTGTTAAAATCTTTATAGATATCACGGGTGTGATCTCACTCGCAGGTTTTACCAGCATGTATCCGCTCTTTTTACTGGCTACATTCTTGATCAGCCCGGCTACTTTCTGGGCTGCTGTAATATGATCCGGATATTTCCCTGAGATTTCATGGTTCTTTGCAATGTCTTTTTGCAGGATACCATGATTAGTCTTTTGTAAGGCAATTTCAATCCTGGTTCTTAATCCATAACGGGTCTTTGCATTGATTATCATTTTGTTAATAATTATTCTATTAATCCTATATGATTTGTAGGATTCAAATGTAAATAAGAATATTGTAAAAACAAAATCCATGGAATTATTTTATAACCCATTTATGTGCTTTTATAAGATTGGTATGTCTTATCCAATGGCAAGTAGATTGGGAATATGGTAGAACAATATTAATGTTTTTTTCCCTGAATTTTTCAAGTAAAGCATGAAGAACTTCATGCTTACCTTCTCCAATTACATTTTTTTCAAGGTTTTCAAATTCATTCAATAATTCTTTTTGTTTGATGGCAGTTAATTTGATATTACCCATTGGAAATAATATGGTGTTCTCTTTTTCTATATGGTTTCTCAAAAGATTTACATAAGATGAAGCTGCACTGACAAATGCCTTTCTATTGATTGCCTTATCTGCAATAGATTCTTGCATTTGTTTTATGAGCTGACGTCCTTGTTTATGTTCTGAAAGCATTACTCCAATAGGCCAGGTCTGTTTTTCCAACTGAAGGAAGAAACCCGGTATATTGCTCTCTCAAACAATCCGGACAATTTAGTAGAAAAAAGAAAATTCGATGCCGTGCTGAACAGTATGATCCCCAAGGACCGGATCAGATAAGAAACCCATCTCCGCAAATCACCTCAGATTCTCTAACGTTATTGACTGCAATATCCATATACTGAGGATTACAACCTCAAAGCTTAATCCATCGCCGCATCCCTACGTCTAATCTGCTGACAAAATACCAACATGTTGGGATTGCCGGTGAATTATCCCTCCAGTATTTTTGCCAATGTCAAACAAAAAAAAGAAGTATTTTATGAAAAGATATATTTTGGTATTCACCCTGATGTTGTCTTATGGTTTAATGATGGCTCAAGACTCAGACAGCCTTGACAGAAGATACATTAATACAGCAGAAAGGATGTTACAGCAAAAAGGTAAACTAACGGTTGGCGGGTATGGAAACGTGGATTATAACCAGCCAGTTAGCAGTGAATTTAGGCAGAACGGCACACTGGATGTGCACAGGCTCGTGATGCTCTTTGGATATCATTTCAACGAAAGAACCTCCCTGATCACTGAAATAGAATATGAACATGTGACGGAAGTATACATTGAACAAGCGTTTTTAGATTACCGGTTGAACCGGAAAATGAAATTCCGGGGAGGGCTTCTGCTTATCCCGATGGGCATCACAAATGAATATCATGAATCTCCAACCTTTAACGGAGTGGAAAGGCCCCACTTAGACAAATATCTGGCGCCCACTACATGGCGGGAGATTGGCGCCGGTATCCACGGAAACCTTCCCTCCCTGACCCTGAAATATCAGGCCTATGTAGTAAACGGATTCAATGGTTATGACGGTTCAGCCCATCTGGGAGGAAAATCCGGACTGAGGGGCGGAAGGCAAAAGGCTGCAAAGTCGTTTATCAGCTCCCCCAATGTTGCAGGAAAAATCGAATACTACGGCATACTGGGAATGAATGTTGGAATTTCGGGATATTTCGGCAAAACCCAATCAACCCTCTATAATGGTATCGGCAGAGACAATTCTGCAGCACAGGAAAGAGCGGATTCTTCTGTAGTTGGAGTATCCATGCTGGGGATGGACCTGCGTTATCAAACCAAGGGAATTCAACTGAAAGGACAGCTTTATTACACCTCTCTTTCAAATACTTTTGAATATAATAAGTTTACAGCAGTGAACGGCCAGGCAAATAATCTGGGCAGCTCCATGTTCGGATATTATGCAGAGGCAGGTTATGATTTGTTGCACACCAACCAAAGCACCCAGTCTCAGCTTATACCTTTCATCAGGTATTCAAATTATAATACCCAGTATACGATGGAAGGCAATCTTGAAGACAATGATGCCTTTGCCAAAACAGTGGTGACAACAGGTGTGACATGGAAAATTACCTCTGGATCGGTAGTAAAGGCAGACATGCAATTTATTTCACCGGCAGATGATGAAGAAACCACAAAGCAGTTAAATCTGGGAGTAGGCTTTTGGTTCTAAAATCAAAAAATTATGAAAAAGGTAAACATCAAGCAAATAGCAAGGGCCATAAGACTGATCATTTTAGTAATCAGTCTTTCTTTCCTTAGCTTCACTTCTATGGATAAATGGCCTGGGAACGGCATCCAAAAGAAGCTGGGAGAAGAAGCAACAGATTCATGGAACGAAGAGGAAGTCTCGGTTGAAGAAGTCAAAGCTTCACCCTTCGGTTCTTCTGAAAAACATAAACAACTCTATGTAATTCGGAAGAACAATAAAAAACTTGGATTTGGTTATATTGGCAGGGTCCAAACCTGCCGACCCGGTGGATGCTCCAGACCAACCGGTAATTCAATCCAAAATGGAAGTTTTGAGTACTTTGACTATCTTATGATTCTTTCCAAAGACTTTGAGGTGAAAAAGGTGGAAATAATCAATTATCAGGCAACCAGGGGTTATGAAATAAGCAGCAGAAACTGGCTGAAACAATTCGTGGGCTTCACCGGAAAAAAAGACTTAAAATACAGGAAGGACATTCAGGCCATTTCGGGCGCTACGGTTTCTGCAACCTCAATTATTGAAGACATAGAACAAACATTAAAACGGCTGAACAGGGGAAAAGCTCAAGAATAACACTGAACGAAAATTAAAATCCCAACATGTTGAGATAGTCTGTTATTTCCTTCACATGTACTTTCGTCCTGAGAATGGAATCTAAATACAAAAATAACGATGGGTAAATTTCGGATTGCTTTCAGGCTTTTAGCCATAAGCCTATTTATAATGATCGCTACGTTAAACTCGGCATATGCCCAGGAAGAGAAACATTCGGTAGAGATCTTCATCGATCAGGATTTAGCACAAAACATCAGCGGAGGGCTCAGAACGGGGTCGGCCCTTGTTGGATTGAACAACCTGGATTTTAACCTCAGCACTGAGGAGATGAATTTATGGGAGAATGGTAGGCTTCGCTTCCATATTCAAAATACATACGGGGAAACCCTCGGAAAATCTCGTCGGGGATACCCAGATATTTTCCAATATAGAATATGGCACATACCCCTATCTTTTCCTGTGTTACTATGAACATCAAATTGGTGATCTGTCACTGTTGCTCGGCAAACATGACCTGAATGAAACCTTTTTTGCAGGGGAATTTGCCGGATAATTTTTGGTTTAAAAAGAAAATCAAGAAATCCCCACCCCTAGGACAGGAAAAAGGAGCGTAAAAATGGCATTATAACGCAAAATGAGAAAAACCCCGTCCTAAAAGTGGGGAAAACTAATTTTTAATTTTGTAGGTGTAACTTAGATTACTCCGGTTCTTCTTCCTTAGCTGCTGTATCTTCTTCCAATTCTTCAGCTTCTTCCCGCATATCTTCAGTTTTTTCTTCCTGAGCTTGTTCTTCTCCTTCTTTAGGAGCCTGTTTACAAGAATTAAAGCCGGAAAAACTTATCATTGTTACTGCCAAAGCGATAAAAAATAACCTTACCTTTTTCATAAGGCAATAATTTTAGGGTGTATAAATAAAGGGTAAGAAAATAAAATTCAACGGGAAAGTCAAGAAAATTTAAAATTTTGTGCAAAGAAACGGGGGTTATAACCATTTTTCCTGAATTTGCTTTACATAAGTTTTAATTTTGACAACAAAGCTAACCGGCTTAGTTCCTATTTGCAAGATGGGTTGGTCGTAGGGATACGTTCGGGAATTCGAAGCTATTTTCCTATCTCCCGATAACTATCTATATTACACCAACTTTTTCATGAGCCTACAAACTTTCCAAAACCACTGAATCAACGTAAGGGAAATCAGCGAATCTATTCCTGCAGGCACTAAACCATATATTAAGAACTGATATTCAATACTTATAAGATTTTCTTTATACCAGTCACCTGACTTAAACCACTTTCCAGGGTGACTTTTGAAATATCTGTAAAACCTGCATTTTTCATCCATGTACTCACTTCATTTTCAGAATAGCAATCACCACCCTCAACACCCACCAACATATTGATAGAAAAAATAGCCCCCTGGAAAGGTTCTGTTTTCTCTTCATTCATTATCCAGTCCTGGATGATGATTTTGCCACCGGTGTTTAATGAATTGTAGCACTTTCTTACTAAGTTTTCGTTCGTTGCATAAGAATTGCTGTGTATAATGGCTGATAAAAATATCAGGTCAAATCCTTTTGGAAGTTCATCAACGGTATAGTCTCCGGTATAATGTTCAATCCTGCCGGTGTAACCTTCTTCTTCTACAATTTTCTTTGAAATAGGAATTACATTGGGGAGATCGAAAATGGCCGTTTTTAAACCGGGTTTTCTATTTAGAAATTCCATACAAAATATTCCTGAGCCTCCTCCAACATCCAATACGGATTCTACGTTGTGTAAATCAATACCTGAAATTTGAGAAGGAGCGTTTTTCTTCCCTCTTTCATGCATGGCATGAATAAATGCCTCCAACCATTCTTCCCCTCTTTCATTAATATTTTCAGGATTGGGCACATTCCCGGTTTTCACTACTTCAGTCAAATGGCTCCAGGTATTCCACAAATGACTTGAGTGCATCAAACCGGCCATATAATCAGGACTATCTTTCGAAAGGTACTTTAAGCTATCTTTGGTGTTGCTGTAGTATTCATCTTTCTTTTGCAGAATATTCAGTGAAACTAAAGCATTTAGCAATCTTTCGGTAGCATTTTTATTTAAATTTAGTTCCTTTGATATGGTTTCAGCCTTAAAATTTTTCTCTCCAATAAATGTGAAAATATCCAATTCGAAAGCAGTCAATAATATTCTGCTTTTCTGAAAACCCATAACAATTTCTCTTAGTTCATCAGGATTCATTCGGATAAAGTTTAATTATATGTTTGTAATTCAATTAAATAGAACCTCAAAATTTGAGCCTTGTGCTTCCTTCGCCATGGAACCCGCATGCTTTATTCATTGCCTTGTTGTGAAGGTTCC
>CAYNPZ010000164.1:0-671 GCA_964399175.1 uncultured Bacteroidales bacterium
ATAATGCCATTTTGCCTGAAAAATACTTTTTTGCCCACTTGCAAAAATAATAAATCTTTGCTTTTTTAAATTTACAAAATTTTTTAATCTCGCAGTTAATCCTATTTTTTTTTGAAAAAGTTTAATATCTCCCGGGAATCATGGCTTGTTTTTTATATTTAAAATACTAATTTGAAGCAAAATAAATATAATACATTGTTTGTGAAGTAATTACTCCTATTTTCTTTGTTGTATTTTTAAAGTATATATATAAGTTGATTTGAAAGTTAAGGGAAAAAATGTATTTATTTTTTTCTGAAAAATAATTGGTTATAAAGTAGGGTAAAAATTTTTTTAAAAAAGGGGGTTACCTTTTGGATTGGGAGGGAATAAAGGGAAAAGAGTTATGATAAAAATTCATTCATTAATTGGGTGAACATAAATTTAAAATGAATTATGGGAATTAAGTAAAAGGTGTGTTTATGCTTATTTTACTAAAGGGAATATGGGGACTTTAATTCAGTTAATTGATAAAATGAAATGTGTAATATAAAATAATTAAAATTTTAAAAGCCATGAAAACAACAAATCATTTCACAGACCAGAAAAAAGAAAATAATTACATGAATCATCTGAAAAACTATAGTTTACAAATTTCGGACATGCTTCTGATCAAAGGAGGGGATGGTAAT
>CAYNPZ010000164.1:771-8573 GCA_964399175.1 uncultured Bacteroidales bacterium
CATTCCGATGATACCGGTGGTGGCTCGGATGACCAGGAAGACGGATTCAATTAATTATAAACCAGACAATGAAAAATCTTTTACTAACCATAAAAACCATACAAAAATGAAAGCTACAATCCAAAAACAAGAAAGCAACAGCCTATCATCAATTTTTGAAAAAGAAGTACTGAATACAGGAGAAATGCTTCTGATCAAAGGAGGGGATGGTAATCATTCCGATGATACCGGTGGTGGCTCGGATGACCAGGAAGACGGATTCAATTAATCAATAAATTATGTATTTCAATAATAAATAAATATTGCAAACCAACAATCATACAATCTTAAAAAGAAATTGTAATTATGAATGCTTATAGAAATATAGAAAGGTACCTTCAGGGTGACCTGAAAGAAAAAGAAGTCAGAGAATTTGAACATTCTTTGGAAAATGACAGTGATTTGTTCCGGGAGTTTAAGCTGAGAAAAGAAATTGAAGATGCGCTCCTGGAAGACGATGTCATGGATTTAAGGGCTCAAATGCAGGATGTTATGGAAAGGCAAAGTCCAAACCCTGTTCATTGGTTTAAAAGAAAAGCAATGATCGCAACGGTTGTAGGTGCGCTATTGCTGGGTTTAGGTGGAACGGGATATTACTTTTATCAAAACGAATTTGCCCCAACCACCGATAAGATTTTCCAGGAATATTATCAGCCTTATGAAGCCAAAGTGACTTTCCGTTCGGGAGTTGAGAATGAAGTGAATGGAATGCTTACCAATGCATTGGAGAAATACAAACAGGAGGATTACAGAACCGCTCTCCAGCTATTCGAGAAAGTATTGAACCAAAGAGATGACGTTGCAGCAAGCCTTTATTCGGGGATTTCCCACATGGAAATCGAGGAATACGGGGAAGCCAACGAGTCATTCGACACAGTAATTGAAGATAAGGACAATCTGTTTCTCCACCAGGCCAAATGGTACATGTCCATGTGTCACATCAAACTGAACAACAAGGATAAAGCCATGGCACTCCTTGAAGATCTTTCCCAACAGAGTGGATATTACAAGGATAAGACCAAAGAGGTGGTAAGGAAGCTCAAACGAGTATCTGAAGAATAATTGATTCGGATAAACCATTATTTTGCAGGGCTGAATTTTCCCTGATTCCGAATCTCCAAAAATTTTGAATTATGTTATACGACCAAAGATTTGATTTGAACAAACATAAGAAAGGTGAGATTGAAGAGCGGTTCCTTTCTTATGTTTCTCACCGGATTAGAACACCCTTGAATTCTGTGATAGGGTTCTCAAAACTATTGCAAAACCGGGAAGTATCGGAGGGTAAAACCAAAGAGTTCGCGGAACGGATCATGGACAGTGGCTACCAGGTTTTGCAATATTTTCAGAACCTCATCGATCTTTCTGAACTGGAGGCCGGAATGATTAAGGTCAATCCTTCACACTTCGGAATCAATCACTTGCTATCCGGGATTGTAGGGGGCTATAAGGACCGTTTGGAATCAGAGGATTCAATCGATATTTACATGATGAATGGCAAGGAAGAAATGCTCATATACCAGGATGAATTCATCCTGGAAAGGATATCCACCAATCTTATCGAATTGATACGGTCCAATATCCAGGAAGGAATGGTGAGTATTGAATATGAGGAATTCACCGATAATGACAAAATTTCTTTGGAGATCAGGGGAATAAAAAGACAGGATAAGAAATCGCAAGATAAGAATCAGGGAGCATCCAATATCACCGATTCCGATGAATATGATTATTTAACGTGGAAAACCATCAATCGGTTGATTCAATTGATAAAAGGCCAGATAACCTGTCATTCCGACAACCGGGAAGTGGTTTACAAGGTGACAATTCCCAATAATTTATAAGCAATTATATATACTAAAACATACCAGATATGAAGAAGGACACAATAACCATATCCTCGTCGAGAGGGGAGAAGAAGATACAAAAAAACAGAATTTTGTTTTGCAAGCAATACCTGGTTGGTACCCTCATTGAGCTCAGTGACGGCAACCACTATCTGTTAAAGGAAAGATTAAGCGAACTCAGAAATTTTCTGGACGGCCCGTCCTTTTTTATGATTTCCAGCCGGGAATTGATCAACCTGGAATATATAGAGGCTGTTTTTTCCGACGAGGTGGTTATGACAAACAACAAAACCATTAAAGTGAGTGGAATGAGAAAAAAGATGCTTGTAAAAAAGATCTGGGAAGAAGCGTGGATATAGAATGGTAATTCTTGAATGCGAGAATGCCTGCCCGCGGCTAGGCGGGCTTGAATGCATAAATGATTAAATGACTGTCCGCCAACAGAGGGAATTTAATTCCACGAGAGGAGTTTTGTGTCTCTGGTTTCGTGTGGCGGGTCTCGTGTTTGTTGTAGCTACATTTTATGCCTGGTTTTAATGATAAGAGCATAGATCATTATTTTTAGTAGAGAAAGTTCAACCCAATATACAACCCATCGGTGCCGTCCCTTTCATCCAGGGCCCTGCCGTAATCCACAGCTACGATAAAATTATTGTTCAGTGCGAAGTGTAAACCGGTACCTACAGCGCTGTGAATTCCTTCCTGTTCATCAGAAAAATAACGGTTCCTGTTTGTATTTTGGGGGATTTTGCTTTTGTCCAGCGCGATGGGATCCACAACCAAACCATTATCCCAAAAACCGCTGAGTGCAATATAGATATCCTGATTAAACAGATTGAACCTCCAGAACTTCCACCTTAGCTCCAGGTTGCTGTAAGCAATGTCGTCACCCAAAATGCGGTTTCTCATTATGCCCCGCAGAGATTTCTGACCTCCCAGGCCCTCTACATTAACACTTTCAGTAAAGGATGTCATCAGGTAGGATTGCATATAAAAAGGAGCTTCACCCAGGACCGTCCCCTGATAACCCAGCCTTATTGCCAGATTAAGATCTTCGGGCACCAGGGTGAAATACTGCCTGTGGATACAGGATAACTTCAGGTATTGATTTTCTTTATTCCAAAGAAAACCGGGTGCAGCCGATAACAGAACCTCCGACCACATTCCTTTCATAGGATTGGCCCTTTGATCTCTGGTATCGTAAATCATCCCTGCCTTCAAATAATTGACCACCCCACCATCAGCTTCTTCCTGTGAAATTAGTCCCCAATCCTCATAAAACTCAAACAGGGTGGTGGTATCCTGCAGCCTGTTGTCTTCATTTCCCTCGTTGTAGTGTTCGAAATCAAAATCTTCCAGCCTGTGGGTGGAATTCTCAATCCCCGCCAGCCATTTAAAATTGCTATTGGGTATTTCGTTCTGAAAGATGGCTGAAAAATGAAAGAGGTTCCGTTCGTAGCGGTAAAACATTCTTGAGATATAATTGTCGGCATCCTCATTCTCAAATTCAGGCCTGTAAGAGCTTTCATAACCGTTGAAACCATAAAAATCCATCGATTTTTCCGTGAAGTAGCTTAGGTCAACAGTAAGTTGGACCGGTATCTGGCTGGTCAGTCTTTCCGTATCGAAAAGCAACTGGTTGATGCCACTCCCCTTTGTTGTTCGCAACCATTCGAGGTATATGGATTGCAGATAATCGGGGTGAGTGCTGCCGTCCCCGTAATTGAAAAAATTGACCAGTCCCCCGTACTTAAACCCTCTGTCAGTATCATAGGCAACAGCCGGAAGGGCGCCAAAAGTCCATCCTTTTTTTACTTCGGTAGCTGTTGTATCATCCTGAGCATGGGTTTGCCAGCCGATAACCATAAAAATAAGGATGGTCATCAGCAGATGTTTTGAATTGGAATGTATTGAAGCCATTTTTTTGATGATTAAATGGATAAATATAAGTTTTTCGTTGCTATTTGTCAAGAATAATCTTCTGGAATTTCTGATATTTATGAATTTCGCCGTTAAATTTTTTATTTTCGTAACAAATCTTGTAATAAAAACAGGATGAAAATTCTTATCAAACGCATCGCTGCCCTGGTAAATGTTCTGGAAGATCCTCCGGATTGGATAGCAGGGAAAGATATGGGTGAACTGAAAATCCTGGATAATGCTTACCTGCTTATTGATGGAGGAAAAATCAGCGATTATGGTAAAATGAAACATCTTTTACCTCAACATGAGAAAGATGCTGAGGTCATAGATGTGGAAGGAAGATTGGTATTTCCCTCATTTTGTGATTCACACACGCACCTGGTATACGCAGGCAGCCGTGAGATTGAATATGGTGATAAGATCAGAGGCCTTTCCTATGAAGAGATTGCCAAAAGGGGAGGAGGTATTGTCAATTCAGCCAGGCTCCTGCAGCAGACATCTGAGGAATCCCTTTATGAGCAATCACTTAAAAGAATATATGAGATTATGGCCCAGGGGACCGGTGCTGTGGAAATAAAAAGCGGTTACGGGCTTACGGTTAACGATGAACTGAAGATGCTACGGGTAATCCGGCGTTTGCAGGAAAATACCCCGCTTACCGTTAAATCTACTTTTATGGGCGCACACTCCATTCCGCCGGAATACAGGGAAGATACCGATAAGTTTGTGGATATTGTGGTAAATGAAATGTTGCCCGAGATTGGTAAGCAAAAACTGGCCGATTATGTGGACGTGTTTTGCGACCGGGGTTTCTTTACAGTCAAACAAACGGAAAGAATACTGGATGCGTCAGCAAAATACGGATTGCGCCCCAAGCTACATGCCAATGAACTGGATTATTCAGGCGGAGTCCAAACAGGAGTAAAGTATAATGCCTTGTCGGTTGACCATCTGGAATATACAGGTGTGGAAGAAATTAAAGCCTTGCTGAATTCGCAAACCATGCCAACTATTTTGCCGGGGGCTGCTTTTTTTCTGGGGCTGGTCCATCCGCCGGTGCGGAAGATGATCCGGGCAGGGCTGCCTGTAGCCATTGCTTCTGATTACAATCCGGGTTCATCGCCTACAGGCAATATGAAACTGATGATGTCGCTGGGTACTATACAGCTTAAGATGTTGCCCGGGGAGGTAACACATGCTGTTACCATAAATGGTGCTTATGCCATGGGCGTTCAGGAAGAACTGGGAAGCATCACAAAAGGGAAAACGGCCAATGTCTTTGTAACAAAACCCATCCCTTCCTACCAGTTTATGCCCTATGCCTATGGCAGCCATCTTGTGGATAAGGTAATTCTGAACGGGGAAGTGCAGGATCTTTGTCTGTAATGACAGAATGAGAAAAATGAGAAAATGCCTGCCCGATAGCAGGCGGACCTGCTCGCCGAAACGCAGTGCAGGGGGGATTGAATTGATGGATGAATGGATGATTGGTTGATTGAGAGAAAGCTTGAATGCATAAATGGGAATACGGGAAGAGTAGTTTGAAGGTTTGAGAGTTTGACAAGTTTGATGTTGGGGGTAATTGTGTAAAAACATGCCTTGGCGTTTCTCAGTGTCTAAGCATACAGCTGTGGAGACGCAATGTTCGCGTTCGGAGATTGTGGAACGACAGCACGACTGCACGAAGGAGCGAAAAGACGAGAAAATGGGAAGAAGAGAAGACGAGAGGATGAGAAAGGTAGCTATAGGCAACCCGAGAGGCGAGACATCTTGCCCTGAGCCCTTTGCTCTATGCTCTACGCTTCTTCCTGAAACACGGAACTCGTGACACGAGACAATTGCAGGCCCGCCTGCTGTCGGGCAGGCCCGCCTGCTGTCGGGCAGGCATTCAATCATTCAATCATTTGTTGACTAAAACAGAATAAAAAAGATTAACCCAATAAAGAGCAACGAGCTATGGAAGAAAAGAAACTTCTGGAATGCGTTCCAAACTTTAGTGAGGGCAACAACATGGAGATCATCCGGCAGGTAACCAATGAAATTGAAACCATCGAAGGGGTGGATCTCCTGGATGTGGATCCCGGAAAGGCTACCAACAGAACGGTGGTTACATTTATCGGCACGCCCGACGCAGTTGTGGAAGCAGCCTTTAATGCTGTAAAGAAGGCCTCCGAATTGATCGATATGCGCCAGCACTCCGGGGAACATCCCCGTTTTGGAGCAACCGACGTGTGCCCACTGGTACCTGTTTCAGGCCTTACGATGGATGATGCAGTAAAATATGCCAGAAACCTTGCCCAAAGGATAGGGGAGGAGCTCAATATTCCGGTATATTGCTATGAATATGCAGCTTATGACGAGAAAAGAAGAAACCTGGCCAATTGTCGTTCCGGTGAATATGAGGGACTGAAAGAAAAATTGGCTGATCCCGAATGGAAGCCTGATTTTGGTCCCGCCGAATTCAATGCCAGGTCAGGTGCCACGGCTGTAGGGGCCAGGGATTTTCTGGTGGCTTATAACATCAACCTCAATACCACTTCGGTCAGACGAGCCAATGCTGTTGCTTTCGATATCAGGGAGAAGGGAAGGATAAAAAGGGAAGGCGGCAAAATTACCGGCAAGCCTGTTCTTGACGAGAACGGAGAAAAAGTATGGATACCCGGTTCATTAAAGGCTGTTAAAGGCATTGGCTGGTATATCGAGGAATATGGTATTGCTCAGATTTCCCTGAATCTTACAAATATAAGCGTTACTTCCGTGCATGAAGCATTTGATGAGGCATGCAGACGGGCACAACTACGAGGTCTGCGGGTTACCGGCTCCGAACTGGTGGGATTGATCCCGCTGAAGGCCATGTTGGAGGCTGGCAGATATTTTCTCCGGAAACAAAAAAGGTCTACCGGGGTACCGGAAAAGGAGCTCATCAAAATAGCCGTTCGTTCATTGGGGTTGAATGATCTGTATGAATTTAAACCGGAAGAAAAGATCATTGAATACAAACTCAGGGACAAATCCAAAAAGAAACTGGCGGATATGAGCGTTGCGGATTTTTCGGATGAAACGGCTTCCGAATCTGTAGCGCCCGGCGGCGGATCAGTGTCTGCATACATGGGTTCCCTTGGGGCGGCGTTGGGAACCATGGTGGCCAACATCTCTTCTCATAAAAGGGGATGGGATGACCGTTGGGAAGAATTTTCCAACTGGGCGGAGAAGGGCATTGCTCTGCAGGCTGAATTAATCCACCTGGTGGATGAAGATACCGAGGCCTTTAACAAAATTATGGATGCCTTTAAACTGCCTGCCAAAACCGATGAAGAAAGAGAAAACAAGAACAAGGCCATTCAGGAAGCTACAAAGAATGCCATCATAGTTCCGTATAAAATTATGGAGACAGCGTATAACGCGCTGGAAGTGATTGAAGCCATGGTGGAAGAGGGTAATCCCAATTCTGTGACCGATGCGGGAGTTGGTGCCCTGGCTGTAAGGTCTGCAGTAAAAGGCGCCTTTATGAATGTACAGATCAATAGCCGTGATCTGGATGACAAAGCATTCGTTGAGGATATCATCAATAAAGGAAGAGAAATTGAACAAAAGACGGAAGAAAAGGAAAAAGAAATTCTCAATAAGCTGGAAAAAAGAATGGGATAAAGAAGGACGAGCCAGGTTTTTCAATAGCGTCAGAAACCCGCATCCACTGAGTTTTGCTACAAGAAAATGATTAATATGCGGGTTCAATGGGGATTGATCTGAATTGCTCAAGTTGTGCAGTTATATTATGTTGTATTATAGGATTTTAATAAACTTGAACAAGAATTAATTATTCTTGAATAATTCGGGTTAGACAGGTCTCAAGGAAACCATCTGTTTTTATTCGGAAAGTCCCGGTTTTGTATTGGGACTTTGTTGTTTAGATTCTTTTTAAATAAGAAGCTAAAAATTTTAGTGCCCCATCATAATTCCTGTTTGATTAAAAATAAATTAAATTTTTAGGTT
>CAYNPZ010000165.1:0-8372 GCA_964399175.1 uncultured Bacteroidales bacterium
GCATTTATCATTGCCGAGCTTCTTTATGCCCTGGAAAAACAGTATGCGGGAGATGCGAAATTTGTTATCGTCAACATGGATGAATCGGAACAATTGCGGAGGAAATACGGAGTAAAGAAGATACCCACCATCCTGTTCTTTAAGGATGGCGAGGTGGTTGGTCAGCTTGAAGGGACTCAGCCCAGGTCTAAAATTGAAGAAACAATCGAAAATGTTCTGAAAAATCATGAACAAACACATTTTATTCGATAAACTAACAACAGGTATTACATCAGCTACCCTTGGCAAAAACAAATTCTTTTCGGAAAACATCGTGCTTTTTGTTGTCAACGGCCTCGGCAATGTTACGGGGGCTATCCTCACCATAAGGAAATACAAATTTGCCGCCCAGGTAGCTGCGCTTTTCGGCCTTATACTTATGGTATGGATCGCAGCCCAGGTAGCCTGGATTGGTTATACCAGCATTCTGCAACCTTTGTATTTTGCCACAGGTTTACTCCAGATGCTGGCAGCCTATAGATATATTAAACTAAATGAGAACAAACGCCTCAAGCCATGAAAAAATCTGTATTATTAGGTTTCCTTCTTTTAATTGTTCTTGTAATCCAGGCGCAAAAACCTACTCAAAACATACGGGGTATGGTGGTTGATGCTGCAACCAGGAAATCACTTCCCGGAGCCAATATTGTACTTGTAGGCGAAAACAGGGGAACTTCCACGGATATGGATGGGAAATTCATTCTTGAAGATGTGGAAGTGGGTCGGCATGAACTGGAGGTGAGTTTCATAGGATATGAAAAGAAAATCATTCCTGAATTACTGCTGAATTCAGGGAGTGAAAAGGTACTGGAAATAAAACTGGAACTTGCACCGGAAGAACTTGAAGAAGTAGTTGTAAAACCGCGGATCCGGAAAGACCGTCCGACGAACAGCATGGCAACAGTCAGTGCACGGACCTTCTCCGTTGAAGAAGCCCGTCGTTATGCAGGAGCCATTGATGATCCGGGTAGGATGGCAGGAAATTTTGCCGGAGTTACCACGGTAGCGCCCAATGTAAATGCTATTGTAGTCCGGGGAAATCCTCCCAAGGGACTTTCATGGCGTCTTGAGGGAGTAGATATCCCCGTACCGAGCCATTTTTCCGGATCAAATGTGGTCGGTGGAGGCGGACTGACTGTCTTCAGCAGTCAGATGCTTTCCAATTCCGACTTCTATACCGGGGCGTTCCCCGCTGAATATGGAAACGCTACGGCCGGTGTGTTCGACACGAAACTGCGGAATGGTAACAGCAACGAGCACGAATATGCATTCCAGGTCGGTGTGCAGGGAATTGAAGCTGCAGCCGAAGGGCCGTTCAGTGAAAACGGAACCGGCTCCTTCCTGGTCAACTACAGATATTCCACAATGGCACTTATATTCCCGTTACTTCCTGAGACAAACCATACTGATGAACTTCCTGTTTATCAAGATCTTTCTTTTAAGCTCAACATGCCCACCGGGAAAGCAGGTACTTTCTCTCTTTGGGGTATAGGAGGGTTGAGCAAATCCACCATGCGGGGGACTGACGATCCGGATGACTGGATATATCCCGAAAACCGGGATAAAATGAATTTTCACTACAAAATGGGTGCTACAGGCTTCAGCCATTCCAAGAGCCTTTCGGATAAGACCTACCTCCGCTCCACCCTCTCTCTGAATGGATCTGAACACCTCTTCAACGAAAAATCACGGCTGGACACCCTGGAGCCGTCCAAGCTGTTCCCCCTGCATAAAACTCAGATGATATCAAGTCAAGTTGCGCTTACCTCTGGGATTACGCACGTGTGCAATTCTCACCTAACAATTAAGGGCGGTGTAGATGCTTCAAACCTCAGGTATTAACTGCTGGGAAATGCCAGAGATTATCAAACCGGGTCCTTCCCGGAAATCATGGATGCCAGTGGGAACAGCTGGCTGCTGGAAGGATATGTGCAGGGAAAATATAAACTTACCCAAGAATTGTTCTTTACAGCGGGTGTAAATGCCTCCTGGTTTGAGATAAACGATGGGTACACCATCGAACCGCGTATTTCCGGGAGCTGGCAGTTCCGTGAAAATCATCAGTTGACGCTGGGATATGGCAATCACAGCCAAACAGAACCTCTGTTTGTGTATTTTGTTACGGAAAAAAACAGTACAACCGGCGCCACGCAATACCCCAATAAAAACCTGGGACGCATGCGTGCTCATCACTTTGTGCTGGGATTCGACTGGTCAATTACCAAGAACTTGCGGATGAAAATAGAACCCTACTACCAGTTCCTTTATGATGTTCCGGTGGTAGACGGCACCGCCTACTCCATGATCAACTTCATGAGCGACTGGACCTTTGACAAAGAACTGGAAAACACCGGCACAGGAACCAACATGGGGATAGACCTCACCCTCGAGCGATTTCTAAAAAACGGGTTCTATTTCATGACTACTGCCTCCATCTACGATTCAGAATACACCGGGGACGACGGAGTTACCCGACGTACACGCTATGACGGAGGATACGTGCTCAATCTCCTCGGAGGTAAAGAATGGGAAATCCATGACAAAAACATGCTTAGCCTGAATCTGAAATTTACTTTCATGGGTCCTTATTGGCATCATCCGGTGAATGAATCAGCGACAGACCTGCAGGAAACCATTGTTTACGCAGAGAATGAACCCTTTACCTACAGGAACTCCAATCTTGAGGCAGGGACCGATCTGACTGTCAATTATCGCATCAACGGAACCAACGCCTCATCTATATTCTCCCTTCAGGTAAAAAATATCCTGGGCAGGCAATATATGGGGAAACAATATAATCTGGCCGATCAACGCATAGAAAACGATTTCTTTACCAGTCCGGTTCCTTTTGTAAGCTATAAGGTGGAGTTTTGATAAATCATCATTGAAGTTAAGATATATCTGTTAAAACATAAGATTATGAATCAATTCACTATCAGTATTGCATTATTGTGCGGGATCATTATTGGAAATAAACCCTTATCGGCAAATTCAAGAAAAGATTCAATCCAGGTTGAAAATTACATGCATTCTATTGATTTTTGCCCGCTTTCACCGGTGCTTGGAATTTATGCCATCCATTACACCCGAAAAATCAGCCCAAAAAGTGAAATATTGGCAGGCCCCTCTTATATGAATATAGAATATCCGGATATAGGCCATACCAATGCTCCCGGATTCATTGTAGGATACAGAAGGTATTTCTGGAAAAACCTGCATATGGACTATCAGCTTATGCCCATGTGGGATCAATATTATGAAATGAACGAGGACAAGACCTACCCGGTGGGCTTTGATCTGTGGAATGAGTTTAGATTGGGATATTCTTTTGATTTCAATGTAAGTAAGCTTCCTCTGTTTTTAAATGTACAGTGGCCCCTGGGTTTTATCATTTATTCAGACGGGAGTGCAAAACCTGAATCTTTTAAGAACCATGCAAAGGAAAATCCCCTGTTCTATTTTCCTCCGTTCTTTTTTCTTGGTGTAAGATTTTGAAGTATATGAAAATAATCATTTGATAAAGCATATTGTTATGAGGTACAAACGTGTAGTCATCGAAAAATTCGGCGGACCAGAAGTTTTGAAAGTGGTTGAAGAGAGCACCTTCCCAGAGCCCGGACCCGGAGAAGTACGCATAAAAGTATTAACTGCCAGTGCCAATTTTACAGACGTGATGATCCGCAAGGGGATGTATCCGGAGGTTAAGAGAAAGCCGCCTTTTACTCCCGGCTATGATATGGTGGGCATAGTGGATAAGGTGGGCGAGAACGTTACCCGTTTCTATGAAGGGGATAAGGTGGCCGGTATGACAGTCATTGGCGCCCATTCGGAGTATATCTGTCTGCCCGAAAAACAACTGATCCACGTGTCCGAAGGACTGGATCAGGCAGAGGCAGTGAGCCTTATCCTGAGCTATGTTACGGCTTACCAAATGCTGCACCGGATTGCCAAAATCAGGGAAGGGCAAAAGGTACTCATCCAAGGCGCAGGCGGTGCCGTTGGCATGGCGATTCTTCAGTTAGGCAGGCTGATGGACCTGGAAATGTACGGTACGGCCTCCAAATCAAAACATGATATGATAGAAGCTGCCGGTGCCATCCCCATTGATTATAAAACAACGGATTTTGCCGATTATATAAAAAACCATACGGAAGGAGGTCTTGATGCGGTATTTGACCCCATCGGAGGGGATAATTTCAGAAAATCATTCAGCATTTTGCGGAAAGGAGGCAAACTGATAGCATATGGATTTTACAATGCGGTGATGGGACATGGAGGAAGCATCCCTATGGATTTTATGAAGCTTCAGCTATGGAATGTTTTACCGAACGGAAAATCCGCTACTTTTTATTCCATTGGTGCCTTACGCAGGAAACATCCCGACTGGTTCAGGGAAGATCTTACTGCATTGTTTAAAATGCTTGCAGAGAAAAAAATCAAACCCCATGTGGCTGGACATTATCCGCTGGAAAAGTACAGGAAGTACATCGGCTTATCGAAGAAGCCAAAATAAAGGGAAAGATCGTGTTTGATCTCTGATAAAAGGAATGATCAGAAAAGAGAAAAGGGAGCATATCGGTAGAAGCGTTTTATTTGGCATTGCAGGGGGAATCACTGCAGGGATCTTCATTGTTTTGGTTGGAGCTGTTTATGATCCCCTTCTTCCCGAGGAGTTTTTAAAGCTGGGAGAAAACATTTACACCTCCCTGGCAGTTCGGTTTTTGTATGGCGGGATCACAGAAGAGATCCTGATGCGATTTGGCCTTATGACTTTCTTCGTATGGCTGTTGTCAAAGATATTTAAATCGTTGAATGTAAAAATTTATTGGGGAGGTATTCTGTTAGCCGCCTTAGTATTTGCCGTAGGACATTTCCCTGTTGTTTTCCAGGCTGTGGGATCTCCCTCGGCGTTGCTGTTGAGTTACATTATACTGGGCAATTCCATCGGCGGGGTCCTCTTTGGATGGCTATACTGGAAAAGAGGACTGGAGAGTGCATTCATTGCCCATATTTTTACACATGTGGTAATGGTATCCCTCTCGTTTAACTAACCTGAACTGGTAAATAAATGAAACCATTATTTTTAATCAGCATCATTATGACACTATTCAGTTGTTCATCCACCAAACAGATCAGTGAACTCTATTCACAATCCAAATCTCTGGAAAATAAAACATTTCGTTATGAACATCTAAAGGGCCTTCCTGAGCCTGTGCAGCGTTATTTTAAATATGCGCTCAAAGACGGGCAACCTTACCTTAGTCATTTGTGGCTCAAACATACGGGTCAGTTCAAAACCGGGCAGGGGAAGGACTGGGTGGATATTAGGGGGGAGCAATACTTCACTGCTCAGCCACCGGGCTTTGTATGGATCGGCAAGACAAAAGCCTTTAATGCCCGCGATTCTTATGTTTCCAATAAAGGCAATTTGTCGGTTTACCTTCTAGGTTTTCTGCGAATTGTCAACAGCAAGGGATCAACGGTTGATCAGGCAGAGCTGTTGCGCTGGCTGGGGGAAAGCGTTTGGATGCCAACCAACCTTTTACCCGGTGAGCGCATTCAATGGACAGCTGTGGATGAAAATACAGCCAAGGTAACTTTTGACTGGCAGGGCCAATCGGTTTTTTATACCGTTCATTTCAAAAAAGAAGGTCAAATCACCCGTATGCAAACCGAAAGGTACATGAAAGAAGACCGGCTGGAAAAATGGGAAGGAAGGCTCAGCGATTATCAGGAAGTTAATGGAATGAATGTGCCGGGTACCGTTAAGGCCTCCTGGCTGCTGGAAGAAGGGGAACATACCTATGCCCGCTTTCATGTGCAGACTTTTGAGTATGATGTACCCGAAATATTTTAATGAGGAATATGTAAGACAGGTATAACGGATCAGGAGGGCGTTCAGGGCTCACTTTAATAAAGCGTGCCAGCTCAATGCTCCTAAAAACATTGCTGGTATGACCTCATTCACAGAGGGGCATGAAACGGTTTTTTATGGATAAACGATAATCGTCCCATGCTTAGGACAAACACCACAATGAGATGGAAAATATGAAAGCCCTGATGAACCCGGCTGTAAACAGATCCCCTCCTTAGAAGAAGCCAAACCTCCTCGTCAGAATTTTGAAATGTTCTGTAACCCCCTATTACCTCCTCATAAACCAAAGTTTCCCCGCCTTCTTCCCGAATTTGTAGCGAGATTTTTTTGAATCCGCCATAGTATGCATAAATGCCAACAGCAGCGATGATAATTACAGCCAGCAGAATGAAAATCATGCCGGGAAATGAAGAAAGGAAAGAGTGAACGATAATGGACACAAGCTGTACAATTACGAACACCCGAGTGGATTAATTTTATAAGGTATTTAATAAATACTTTTTTGTATGCCTATTCCAATTAGATAAATATTTTTACTGAACATATATACCTTTCTTTGTGTTTCTCTTCTAGTAGTTTAAAAATCTTATGAAAGTAATTTTCAATTTAATGATTATGGGGAATGATATTACAGTACTTAATTGATGGCCATGATGGCTGTATTTAATTATAATCGATGTTTAACTTCAAAAGATGAATGACCATGACACGTAAAGAGTTTTTAATTAAAGTTGGTATCGGAGCAGGAGTTACGATCCTATCTCCGATGGTTTTCAATGCATGTGAAGAATCAGAAGTTTCGCCTGATGAGGATGATGATTCTGATGGAGACGACGGTTCCAATGACAACGGGGATGATAACTCTGATGATAAAGTGGATTTCACCATCGACCTCAGTGAGGATGATTACAGCGATTTACAGGAAGAGGGAGGTTATGTTTACGAAAATGATATCATCATAGCTTATCTCGGCAATGATGAATACATTGCCTTGTCCAAGATTTGTACCCACAATCAATGTACCGTGGATTTTGATGCTGACGAAGAGATAATTTATTGTGATTGCCATGGTTCCGAATTTGAAATCGACGGGGACGTTATCTCAGGACCTGCAGAAGATCCATTGAAAGAGTATAATACGGAGCTTGATGGTCAGACATTGCGGGTCTACGAATAATGGGGAGTCATTGTAAAGAAAGCCATTCCCCTTAAAAGTACCCCGAGGAATGGCCTTCTAACCATCAGCACGAAAATTGGTCATTCATCTATCTTTCAACGTTTTTTTCAAATTTGCTTTGTTAATTATCCGGTTTTTACCGGAGAAACCCATGATTTGTATTTCAGTTCTTTGTCGGTGAGAAAACAAAAACCTTACATCGATTCTGGAATTTTTAAAATAGATCTTTTTTACAGGAAGGCCATCTCTTGAATAGAAATGGATTATAAAATTATTTGGGAATAATTCGGGTTATCATTTCCCCAAGAATAAAGCCTCGTGGGTTCGCACTTTTGGCGCATCTGAACCCCTGGTGGAACAAACCTGTTTCTACGGTACAAAATTGTCTGGCTGTTACCCGGTAGCCATGGCATACATTTGAATCACAAAGAAATGAACCTCCCTTTAGTGTTTTTGTATTTTCTCTTACCCTAAATGGCTGGGGATGGTTCGGGTAAGGTTTGTAGGTGTTTTGGGTCCATTCCCACACATTACCGCCCATGTCCATAAGCCCGTTTTTGTCTTTACCAAAATAACCAACCGGATTTGTATATAGAAAACCATCGGAAGTGTCATTTTTCCGGGGGAATTCACCTTGCCATACATTGGCCATGTATTTTCCGTTCTTGTACAACTCATCTCCCCAGTTATACTGATCTTTATTGGAGGGTCTTCCCATTTTGGCAGCATATTCCCACTCGTATTCGGTAGGTAACCTTTTGCCGGCCCATTCGGCATATGCTTTGGCATCGTTCCAGCTTACCTGTGTAACAGGGTGGTTATCTTTTGCTTTAGGCCCATTCGGACCCAGCGGATATTCCCAGTAAGCCCCTTTGGTCAGCTCCCATTTTTGTTTTTTCATGCTAAAGGTACCGGCATCTCCGAATTTTTCAGCATCGGTAACATAACCGGTTGCCTCAACAAACTTACGGAACTGTTCAACAGTTACCAGATGTTTCTCCAGGTAAAACGGGTCGATGTCTTTGGTAAAAGGGGGGTATTCATTTTTCTGTCCGTTTTTGGAACCAATGGTAATTTCACCTCCTTCAAAGTAAGCCATATCTTGCGGAGGTTTTGACTCTTCATTGCAGGATGCAAAGAGCAATATGAGGATAAAAAAAACTGTATATCTTGGATTCATGGTAGCAAGGGAATTTGTTGAGTATACTCAGTATTTCTTACAAGTGAGCTTTAGGATTGTTCACTGTACTGCTTTATATTGCATGTAAAACTCCCGGAATG
>CAYNPZ010000166.1:0-8328 GCA_964399175.1 uncultured Bacteroidales bacterium
ATTTCACCGGAATATTAACAATGCCCTCATGGAAAGCCTGAAATGGAAAGAAAGAAATCTGATTGATCTTGCCGTAGATGTGGAAACCACCAATGGGGCCGGGCCGCCTGCCCCATTCAGGATCTTTTACGCCATGGAAAAGCTGGACATACAAAGTGAACAGGAAGTTGTCAATGTTGGCGACACGCCTGCTGACCTGCTCGCCGGTTTCCATGCAGATGTCAGAGGAAACATCGGCGTGCTGACCGGCTCCAATTCGAAGAAAACCCTCCGCCAGTACAACCCCACCAACATCATTCGCAGCGTAAGAGATCTGCCCAGTCTCCTGGAAAAAGAATTCACCACAACGAATCCTACCTTCCCGGAGTGAGAAGAACGAGGGCACGACGACACGACTGCACGATGGCACGACGAGACGAGGGCACGATAGCACGACGGCGCGACGGCACGATGGCACGAAAGAACGAGGGCACGACTGTGCGAGTGGGTGAGGGAAACCTTCTGAGTAATCGATTCAAAGCCTTTGTTGCTTATTCTTTGCCTCCATGTTTTGACCATTCCGGTAAAGTCACCAATAATCGGGACTGAGATTTAAAAAATTCCAGAAATTATAAAATTCTGAAATTATTAATGTATCTTCGGGATGATTTAAAAATCTGTGGATATACTGATTCATTCTTCCTCCTTCGCTCTGTATTGATTCATATCTGCACTTTTTAGATCGCCTTACCAGTTAATGCAATAAGGGAAAATCAAAAGGAAGTCCTATGAGGCAGCTGAAAATTACAAAACAGATCACCAACCGGTCGGAACAATCCATAGGCCTCTACTTTCAAGAAATCAACAAATATCCCCTCATTACCGCAGAAGAAGAAGTTGAACTTTCGGTACGTATCAGGCATGGCGATGAAGAAGCTCTGAAACGTATGGTTTCCGCCAACCTGCGTTTTGTCATTTCAGTGGCCAAGCAATATCAAAACCAGGGATTGTCTTTTCCCGACCTGATTAACGAGGGCAATGCAGGGCTGGTAAAGGCTGCTAAAAAATTTGATGAAACCAAAGGCTTTAAATTCATTTCCTATGCGGTTTGGTGGATACGGCAGTCTATCATACAAGCCATTGCACAGCAAACCCGAATGATCCGGCTGCCCCTTAACAGGGTCTCTGCCATTAAAAAGCTCACCAGCAGCATCCCTTATCTTGAGCAGCAGTTCGAAAGAGAGCCGAGTGATGAGGAAATTGCCGGATATCTCAAGACTTCCAGCGAAAAAATTAAATTTACGCACACCCTGAATCAAAAGCACATCTCTCTGGATACTCCTCCATCAAACAATGATGAGGAGGATTCGAACCTGTATTGTCTCGTACCAAATAAGGAGATCCCTTCACCTGATAATCATCTGATGCAGGAATCTCTTGCTACGAACATCCAGAGAGTGCTGGGAAAACTAAGCCCCAGGGAAGCAGAGATAATCACCATGGCATACGGATTGGGTAATACCCCTGTGTATTCTTTGGATCGCATTGCTTCCTATTTCAATATCTCGTCTGAACGCACCCGGCAGATTAAAAGCAAATGCCTGCTGAAACTAAAAGCCCTGCTTCAGGGGAAAGAGATTTTTATGGAAGAATAAAAGCCGGGAAAATCAATCAGACGAAACATCATTCAAACCAAAAAAACATTATATGAGCAAATCAAAGGAAACATACCAAAAAAAAGAAGTAAAAAAGAAAAAGGAAAAAAAGAAGAAGGAAAAGGAAAGGAAAAGACTGGAAAAGAAAGACCAGGAGAAAAAAACCAGCCTGGATGATATGATCGCCTATGTTGACGAAGACGGCAACATAACAGATACGCCTCCTGATACTGAAGATAAGGAAGATGTTTCCGCAGAAGAGATCGAAATCGGCGTACCCAAAAAGGAACCTGAGCCGGAACCTGAGATAAGAAAAGGAAGGGTTACCTTTTTCAACGACTCAAAAGGTTTCGGATTCATAGAAGATTTCAAAACCCGCGAGCGTCTTTTTCTGCATGTAAGCAATTTCAGGGAAGAAATTGAAGAAGGCGACGTGGTCAATTTCAAAGCAGAAAAAGGGGAAAGAGGGCTTGTTGCCAAAGAAGTCAGTATTTCCAGGGAATAACATTTACCTTATCGGTTGGCAAACGTCTAAATCTGGAGTTGGCAGGGGAAGCATAATGTCATTGGTGGTCATTAACTCGAAGCGTTTGAAGATTTGATAGCTGGAGGGGAAGAAGTTGGCAAAAAGCAATTGGCAGTTGGCAATTCTGCCATTATGGAGTGTAATAATGAATTGAAATTTTCATTGTTGGTCATCGGGTTGTTAATTCGCTGTTATATCCAAAAAAAGGTTGCTGAACCTTCAAACCTGAAACAACGACGACACGACGGCACGAGCGCACGAAGGCACGACAACACGAAAGGGCGACTTAAGCGAGAAAGCAAGGGGACGACAACGCGACAAAGCAAAACTACCAGAACCCGACCCCGCCTTCACTTCGTTTCTGCGGGGCAGGAACACGGGACACGAGACCCGAAACTTCTTGCTCTTTGCCCTGAGTTCTCCGCTCTTTTCTCTTTGCCCTGTGCTATACAAACCCTGAACATTAAACTTTAAACCTCAAACATTCTTCTATTTCGCCCTACGCTCTAAGCTCTCTGCCCTTCGCCCTGTGCCTTTGCTCCTTGCTCAAGGCTCATTCCTCTTTCAGCGTGTCCACCGGATCTTTCATGGAGGATCGGTATGTTTGTATACCCACAGTGAGCACGGCAATCAGCACAGTGATCAGGAAGGAGGCAATAAAAGATAGGAAGGTGAGGTCGGTGCGGTAATGAAAACCCTGCAGCCATTGCTGCATCACATAATAACCCAGGAGAAGCCCGATCAATCCGGCCACCCCCACAATTTTTCACCGCTCCTGTCCCAGCGTAATGGTTTTTCCAACCGGATTTTCAAGCCCCATCTCCTTCACAGCGGTTTCATTGATCAGAAACACCTTAGCGGAATCTTTATCCAAATCTCTTGAAACGGTTGGCCTTTTCAAATTCAGGAAAAGCCTCTTCCAGCATCGGAGCCAGTGCAGCGGGGGTTACCATAACCATAACTGTCCGGTAACAGAACAGGTATGTACGGATGCGGAAGGGAATCCATGACTTTTGGGTAGTCATTGGGTTGTGTTGTGCAAAATAATAAAGGTTCAAATGCAAATAAAGCGTCATTAGTTGTCATTCGGTTGTCATTCAATTGTCATTGATCGTCATTGGTTGTATTCACAGATAAGCCCTGGCTTTCGTTTCATACCGGCCGGAGTCCAATAGCTTATCGGGACAAAAGGCCAGGGGATTCTGAACCTTTAAATTAATTGCAATGACAGACATTAAAAATAAACCCATAAACTGGTAAACTAATGAATCAGTAAGATAGCTCATAGCCTCTGGCCACTCTTTCTCCTTACCTGCTTGAACTTCCAAACATTTTGAAACCTTATTTGTTCCCTAATGATATCATAAGTATCAAAAATTTAAAGTGAAAATGTCAATATAACAGATCATTGGGGTGCCGGAACATTCACCGATATGCTTTCCAGCACCTACCACAATATGGACTTTCAGATTGAGGTGTCTCCTGCTATTGAATACAGTCTTTTTCCCTACAGTGAAGCCACCAGACGCTCGATCACCATTGCATACAAGTTTGACTATTCGTATAACGACTACATAGAGGAGACGATTTACAGGGAAACATCAGAAACCCTCTGGGGCCATTCTGTGGTTTTGTCGGCAGATTTCCATCAGACCTGGGGAAGTATAGAGGCAGGGGTTGTCGGTTCGCACCATTTTCATGATTTCAGCTCCAACCGCCTCGAATTATTTACTGAACTGAGCTTAAAAATTTTTAAAGGTTTCGCCTTAACTGCGGAAGTGGATTTTGAATTCATCAATGATCTTGTAGCCATCCCAAGCTCAGACATGAGTACAGAGGAAATACTTTTAGAACAGCGCAGACGGTCAACCAATTATGAATTGGATGCCCATATTGGCTTCACTTACACTTTTGGTTCAGACCTGGCCGGTGCGTTTAATCCAAGACTTGAGAATTAAGAGGAAAATAATTTCACTTAAGCATCCGTCAGTCTTGGCGACCCTCCGGCGCCTTATAGAGTGCGCAATAGAAGCTACCAAATGAAATCACATAAAAAGGATTCGTGGTCATTGATGCAGGGCGTATCCTCCCTGGGTTATGTGCCGGTATCCGTACACTCCCACCTTTAAAAACGAAGAGCCTGGTAGACACCCGCTAAGCCGCTCTAAACGGCTAAGCGGGTGTCCGGAACAGCCATCATCAGCTCCTGAATATCCCTATTGTATAGTATGCACCAGCCGGAATAACTGCTCATGGCCATTTCCTCCTGCTATTTTAGCGGATTTGCTTAATCAAGATTTGATTGATACATTTATCAGGATTAAAAAATTATTACCCAAAAAAAGCTAAAAAAATGGATCATCAATCATTCAGTCGACGTAAATTCATCAAACTTGCTGGACTTGGAGCAGGGGCGATGGCCATTGGATTCCCGGGCTGCAGTGGAGCAAAAAAATCTTCTTCGCTTGATTTAAAGGGCTTTGAGGAAGAGCAGGATACCCTGGATATTCATAAAGGCTGGGAGCCGGTTTCAGACCGTAAGATTCGTGTCGGACTTGTTGGATATGGCGTATGTAAATTCAGTGCCCAATTTGACTTCCAGAACCATCCGAATGTTATTGTGGAAGCAGTGAGTGATCTTTTTCCCGACCGCCGCGCAGAGCTGGCGAGGGTAACGGGATGCAGCAAAACGTATCCCTCCCTTGAGGAATTGGTTAAGGACGACAAGATTGAAGCGGTATTTGTGGCCACAGATGCACCCCATCATGCTGAACACTGCATTGAGGTTTTAAAGCATGGCAAGCATGTGGCCAGTGCAGTCCCGGCGGTATTCGGATCCCTGGAGGAAGCAGATAAACTGTTTGATGCAGTGAAGGAAAGTGGTAAGCAATACATGATGTTTGAGACCTCAATCTTCCGTCATAATAACTACGCCATGCGACAGATATATAAAGCCGGCGGGTTCGGAAAACTGATTTATTCGGAAGGCGAATACTGGCATTATTCAGAAAAGGGCATCGACTCCTATAAGGGTTGGCGTCACGGAATGCCTCCACAATGGTATCCCACCCATTCCGATGCATACTACGTAGGGGTAACCGGTGGAAAGGAATGTTTTACCAAAGTATCCTGCATTGGAATGCCCGGTTATATGGAACGGTATCAAAAAGAAAACAACCGGTATCACAATCCTTTTGCTACTGAAATCTCGCTTTACCGTACCTCTGAAGGAGGCATGGCCCGGATGTGCAGGAGTGCCGACATCCCGGGCTTTCATGCAGAGACCGGCCGTGTCGGTGGGCAGAAGGGTTCTTATGATGAACAATATGAGGGCCCTGAAAAAGACCTCCCGGACCTCAGGCGCCCCCCTCTCCCTCCCGACGTATCTCCCGGCGGTCATGGTGGCTCACACGGGCATCTTACAGAGGAATTTGTGAATGCAATTCTTCAGGACCGCAAACCACTTGTGGATATAGCAATGGCTCTAAATATGACCGTTGGTGGTATCGTGGCCCATCAATCGGCATTAAAGGACGGAGAATGGATGGAGATACCCCGGTATACCTTTTAATTCAATGACAATGGAAACATTAAAACGCAGGCACATTATTCTGGGCATGGTTGTTTTATCATTATCCAACAAATGATTGGTGAATGATCCGGGCCGGAATGATGCCACGGATCCCGCTCTCAGACGGAACAGGCAACCGTTTCCCCCGCCATCCCTTCAGCGCCTCGTAGAAACGGCTCCATCCGCTAAGCCGCTTGGAGCGGCAAGGCGGGTTAATCAAACGGCGAAGAATTGAACCTGCGGACCCGGATCTCATCGATGGTTCCCTTCCCCCTGTAGTTGACAAGAAAGGAAACGATTTCGGCCAGCTCGGTGGTCTGGATCATCTCCTCCTGCTTCAGGTCGGGGCGCATCTCACCGACCAGTTCGGTATATACCCCGCCGGGGGAGATGAGGTGCACCCGGATGTGATCTTCCTGCACCTCTTTGGCCAGGACCTTGGTAAAGCCTGCCAGGGCATGCTTGGAGGCCGAATAGATGCTTTGGTCGATATAACCCTTGTGATCCACCACCGACCCGATGTTGATGATCACCGGGCCGTTTGATTTTTTAAGGTGGGGGATGGCCTGCTGGCATAAGAAATAGGGCGCCCTGGCATTGACGGCAATCATTTTGTTCCAGAGGGCCGGGTCTGCCTCCCTGATCGGCGCCTTATGAGGCATGCCTGCATTGTTGATCAGAATGTCGATCCCTCCGAATGCCGAAACGGTCTGCCGGACGATCTCCTGCGGTGCCTCTTCCTGTTCCAGGTCCATGGCAAGGGGAAGCGTGCGGATGCCCTGTTGGCTGAGCTCATCCGCAAGTTCCTGCAGCTGGTACGTGTTCCTGGCCACAAGGGTGAGGTCAATGCTTTCTCCGGCCAGCCTTGTGGCTATTTCTCTCCCGATTCCGCGGGTTGCTCCGGTGATGATGGCTTTTCTGTTCATAAGTATAAAAATTGATTAAAGTTGGGTGAAGATAATCATTGCTGCAGATTAAATCAAGTTGGGACCGGCAACGATTCATCAATCCCCTCCCCCGGCCGAAAGCGGGGTGGCTTGACATAAATTTATCATACCTTCGCTATCTGCCCCTTACCACGGGAAGAGGCCGGAGTTTTCTGACAATATAAGTTCAGTGCAACGAAATATAGTAAAAACAATGCCATAGCCTGAATTAGACTGTAGGAAATAGCTTATAGTCAAAATAATAGATCCTGGTATCTTAGGCTACCGACTAAAACCTGATCCCATGTTACCGCCCTCGCAGAGGGCCAATAGCGATAGCAACAGCTCTCCTGACGATCTTCCTGCGCCTCGTAGAGTGCGCAACAGAAACTACCATATGAAATCATATAAAAAGGATTAGTTGCCATTGATGCAGGGGGTACCCTCACCGGGTATGTGTCATTATCAGCACATCCCTGCCTTTAAAAATGGAGGGTTGTACGGTTGCTGCAAATTATCGGGTTTGGCTGCAATTAGCACAACCCGTTTAGCCGCTTAGAGCGGCTTAGCGGGTGGCAAAAAGTAAAAAGCCATATATGAATCAAATATTTTTCAGTTTTTTGTACTTTTGGTCTTATTTTAAATGATATGCATTTTTGTTTAATTCAAAAATCATGGTAATCCCATACAAAATACGAATTTCATGAAAGAGAAGGATGATCTGAAAATAGCCGTTCTCATTGATGCCGACAATGTTCCGTATAATAATATAAAAGGAATGATGGATGAGATCGCAAAATTTGGCATACCAACCATTAAAAGAATATACGGTGACTGGACGAAGTCAAAAGCAGCGGGTTGGAAATCTGCTTTGCTGAAGCATGCCATTACTCCTGTTCAGCAGTACAGCTACACCGTCGGAAAAAATGCTACGGATTCGGCAATGATCATAGATGCCATGGATATTCTGCACAGTCAGAAAGTGGAGGGATTTTGCCTGGTATCCAGTGACAGCGATTTTACCCGGCTGGCAACCCGCTTAAGGGAATCCGGTATGTTTGTGATAGGGCTTGGTGAAAAGAAGACACCAAATCCTTTTATTGTGTCTTGTGACAAATTCATCTATATTGAAGTGATTGAAGGAGGAACAACCAAACAGGAAAAAAACTCACGCAAATCAAAAAGTAAAAAATCTGCAGCAACTGCGAACCAGGAATCAGGACTGGAATCTATCAACAATGAACTGATCCAATTGCTGAAGAGCTCGATTGAGGATCTGGCTGATGACAACGGATGGGCTTTTCTTGCAGAGGTTGGTGGATTGCTTATTAAGAAGAAACCGGATTTTGATCCCCGCAACTATGGTTTCACCAAGCTAACTCCCCTGATAAAATCATTGAACGATCATTTCACCATTTATGAAGAAGCAGTTAAGGATACCCAAATCAAACACATCTATGTAAAAAACAAAAAATAATGAAGCGAAGGGCGGAGAGCAGAGAGCAAAGAGCAAGAAGTATTTGGCAAAATGACACACCTTATATCAGGAACATTCCTGCGGACCTGCTGAAACGCAAATTCGGAGAAGCGAAGGGCAAAGAGAGAAGGGCTTAGAAAAAGAGGTATAGGTTGTGGATAGGGCCTGAACCCGCTAAGCCGCTTCAGGCGGCT
>CAYNPZ010000167.1:0-8281 GCA_964399175.1 uncultured Bacteroidales bacterium
GAGACGGCCAGGCCATGCAGATGTGGAGCAGAAACTACGAGCCCGGATGGGAACCAAGAATTTAATTTTTAGAGTAATTATTATATGTATTGTTTAAATCGTTTAATTTTTAATATTATAAGCTTATGAGTAATCAATCCTTCACAAGACGTTCATTTTTAAAGATGGGAAGCCTAGGACTCGGACTGGCTGCAGTCAATCCCGGCTCAGTGCTTGCTTCCCCGAACAAAGCAAAAATAAATGATTCAAGAATTAAACTCAGCCTTTCAGCTTATTCTTTTGTAGACCATTTTAGAAACGATAAGCTCACCATGACTGAGTTTATTGACTATTGCGACAAACTTAACCTGGATGGCACGGAGCTTACTTCTTATTTTTTTGAATCCGAAGAAGATTCATACCTGCTTGAACTGAAAAATAAGTGTTTTCATCTTGGCCTGCCAATCAGCGGTACAGCCATAGGAAACGATTTCATTACCCCAAAGAAGGAAGAAAGACAAAAGCAGGTGGAAAGCGTCAAATACTGGATCGATAAGGCTGCTATCCTGGGCGCTCCATCCATCAGGGTTTTTGGCGGTGGAGGTATTCCCGATGGCTATTCTGAAAAAGATGCCTATGACTGGGTCATCCCTTCCATGAAAGAATGTGTTGAGTATGCCAGTCAGAAAGGTATTGTGCTGGCCATTGAAAACCATGGGGGCTTTCCCACTACTTCCGAACAGGTTATCAAGATCATTCAGGAAGTTGATTCTCCCTGGTTTGGTGCTAACCTGGATACCGGCAATTTTGCCGGAAACTGGTACAGGCAGATGGCTGAAGTCGCCCCTTACGCCGTGGTTGTTCAGTTAAAGGTGAATGTCAGATCCACTGTGGAAGGAGGCAAAAACGTTACGGCCGATCCGGAGCGTATTGTCCGCATGCTTAAGAATGAGGGTTATCGGCGATACCTGGCCCTTGAATATGAAGAAGATGCACCTTACGAGGATATTCCTGTCTGGATTGACAGACTTAGGGAGTGTATTGGTTAATTAAAATTAAATTGCTTGATATAATAGAAGAGTCCAGTATAAAACGGGTTAATATGAATAACTTGCCACTAAATCTCCAAAACGCCAAATCCCACAAAACAAATATAATCAGTATTTTATTTTTAGTGAAATTTGGTGTTTTCGTGTTTTGGTGGCAGAAATAAACCTTTTTATGACTCATAGAATCAAAAACATAAATCATGGAACATTCAAGACGAGATTTTCTAAAAAAAATAGCAGTAGGAACTGCCGGAATCACAATTGCAGGGTTGAATAACCTACAGGCCAAGAGCACCCGGAATATTCCCGGCGCCAATGACCGTGTTCAGATAGCCGTTATGGGTGTGCATAGCCGGGGCGCTGCACTGGCGCAGAGCGTTATACGTTCTGAAATCGGAGAAGTAGCCTATATTTGTGATGTAGACGAACGAGCTGTTGAAGAAAGAGTAAAAATGGCAGAAGATTTACAAGGCAAAAAGCCGAAAGGAGTCATTGATTTTCGAAAAGCTTTGGATGACGACTCAGTAGATGCTTTGGTTATTGCAGCCCCCGATCACTGGCATACTCCGGCAAGCATTATGGCGCTCAATGCGGGGAAGCATGTGTATGTAGAAAAACCAGTTAGTCATAATGCCCGTGAAGGTGAGTTGCTGGTGAAGGCCCGGAAAAAGTATGGTAAAGTGGTGCAGGTTGGTACTCAAACCCGCTCCTCATCAATATGTAAAAAAGGAGTTCAGAAAATCAGGGATGGGATTATAGGTCGGCCTTATTTTGGAAGAGCAGAATATGCAAGACCCAGAGGTTCCATTGGATACGGCAAGAAGGCCCCTGTGCCTGATTGGCTGAATTATGACCTTTGGCAGGGTCCGGCACCCCGAACAGCCTACCGGGATAATGTTATTCATTATAACTGGCACTGGTTCAAGAGATGGGGAACCGGTGAAATTGGTAACAATGCGATTCATAATGTGGATGAAATAAGATGGGCCATGGGCATTGACAGCTATCCTGTATTGGTTTCCTCCAGCGGTGGCAGATTTCACTTTGAGGACGACTGGGAGTTTTTTGATACTCAAACTGTAAGCTTTAAATACGAAGACCGGAAAATGATTGTATGGGATGGCAAAAGCTGTAATGGACATTCGGCCGGCCCCGGTGCAATTATCTATGGAACTGATGGCTGCATGATTCTCTCAAGAAATTCCTATAAAATTTTTGATCGTGAAGGGAATCCGGTAACATCCAGCGAGGAAGATATTGAAGAGGCCGATGATCTGCAGGCAGGCGGTGATGTCAGTGATGCCCATATGCATGATTTTCTTTTGGCTATACAGAATGATTCACAGGATAATAACGCCCCAATTGAGGAATTACAAAAGAGTAATGTGCTTTGCCATCTGGGGAATATTTCTCAGTTTTTGGATAGAAAGCTCAGGATTAATCCCGAAAATGGAAGAATTTTAGGCGACGGTGAAGCCATGCAGATGTGGAGCAGGGCCTATGAGCCCGGCTGGGAACCTAAAGTGTGAAAGTGATTTTAGTACCTTACTTTACATTTTCGTGCATTTTTTGGCAGAAAATGAAATTCTAATTAGGATTTCCAGTTTATCTGGGTTAGGATTTAACAAAAAATCATTGGTATGAAAACAAAACAAACACGCCGAAATTTTATTAAAACAACCGCCTCGGCTACAATTGGGATGAGCCTTCTGAGCAATCCTTTGTTTTCAGGGCGAAAGTCCGATATTGCCGCCGATAATAAACGAATAGGAATTATTGGCCTGGATACTTCTCATGCCGTAGCTTTTACCCAGGCAATCAATAACGCAGCTTCAGATTCGAAATTGGGGGATTATCGTGTTGTAGCTGCTTATCCCAAAGGCAGCAGCACCATCAAATCCAGCTATGAACGGATACCCGGGTATAAAGAAAAGGTGAAGGAGATAGGGGTTGAGATCGTTGATTCAATAGAGGAATTGATAGACCAGGTAGATTTCGTACTTCTGGAGACCAATGACGGCAGGTTGCATCTGGAGCAGGCCATTCCGGTACTGGAAGCAGGCAAAACCATGTTTGTGGATAAACCCGTTACGGCTTCTTTAAGCGATGCCATTATCCTATACGAAAAGGCAGAACAATACAATGTTCCCATATTTTCCTCTTCCTCCTTGCGGCATGGAACGGCCAATGCCCAGGCAATTGCCCGGGGTAAGCTGGGAAAAGTTTTGGGAGCTTCTACTTATAGTCCGGCCACAATCGAGCAAACCCATCCCGATCTATTTTGGTATGGGATACATGGCGTAGAATTATTGTATACGGTTATGGGTACAGGTTGTAAAAGTGTTGAACGGGTCTATACCGAAGGCACAGATATGGTTGTTGGCCTCTGGCAGGATGGCCGTATAGGAACATTTCGCGGTATGCGCAAGGGTAAACACGATTATGGGGGTATGGCTTTCGGGGAAGAGAATAATTCAACGCTGGGAGAATACCAGGGATACCGACCCTTGTTGAAGGAGATAGCAAAATTTTTTGATACAGGAGAACCTCCGGTATCCCGGGAGGAGACACTTGAATTGTTGGCCTTTATGGAAGCCGCAGATGAAAGCAAACGCCTGGGAGGTGCATCCGTTAACCTGGGAATTATATGGGAACGCGCCCGTAAAGAAGCCGGCAAACGAGGTTAAGATGACAATTCGTATAATTTGGTCATAGTTTAAACCATTAAATTATAACATTATGAATAAATTTAGGCTGAAATCTATCACTTTGCTTTTTATCTTACAATTTGTTTATACCATGTCAGCATTTGGCCAGGCACCTTCTGAACACACATTCAAAGCGCATTTTTATCGCGACGGCGAACCGGTAGAGATAAAAGTTGCAGATGGGAAGATAGTGAAACTCCAACATTTGCCTGAAGATGCAATGGAGCCTGAAGGCAAGAAGACCTATGTAGCCCCCGGCCTTGTAGAAGTTCAGATCAACGGCTACATGGGGGTCGATTTTTCAGGAGGAGACCTGACCTTGGAGGGCATTCGTAAAGCAACCAAAGAATTGTGGAAAGCAGGGATTACTACCTATCTCCCCACATTGATCTCACAGTCCCATGAAAGGTTAAAGAAAAACTTTTCTGTTCTTTCACAGGCACTGGATGATTCTGAGATAGGGGCTACTATAGCGGGCTTTCATCTTGAGGGACCGTATATGTCTCCAGAAGACGGTTTCCGCGGCGCTCATCTGGAAAAATACATCAGAAAGCCGGATTGGGAAGAATTCATGCAATATCAAAAAGCTGCCCGGAATGGTATAAAACTGGTGGCGGTTGCGCCTGAAATAGAGGGAGCCATTCCATTTATCCGCAAATGCGTGGAAAGCGGGGTAGAGGTTACACTTGCCCATCATAACGGTTCGGCGGAGGAAATCAAAGCTGCCGTTGATGCCGGTGCTTCTATGAGCAATCACCTGGGTAACGGCTGTGCCAATATGATACACCGCCACCACAATCCACTCTGGCCACAACTGGCAGACGACCGGCTGACCCCTTCCATTATTGCCGATGGATATCATCTTACGCAGGAAGAAGTTCAGACTTTTTATAAGGTGAAAGGAGCTGATAACTTAATATTGGTTTCCGATGCCCTGGATTTGGCAGGTCTTCCCCCGGGTGAATATGAAAGGGGAGGGAGAACCCTTCAGTTGACGGAGAATGTAGTTAAATTCCCTGATCAGAATGTTTTGGCCGGAGCTGCTTCACCTATTAGCAAATGTGTATCCAATATGCTGGAATTTACCCAGTGCAGCCTGAAAGATGCCATTCAAATGGCCAGTACCAATCCGGCCAGGCAGTTTGATCTGGATGAGGTTGGTGAAATAAGCCAGGGTAAACGGGCCGATTTGATACTTTTTACCCTGGAAGAGGGAGAGATGGTCATTCAAAAGACGATTGTTGCCGGAGAGGTTGTGTATTCAAAAGAATAACCGTAATTTTAAAAAAGATAATATATCAAACCCTCATCTAATATCCTATGCAACAAGAACATGATTAACATGAGGGTTCCATTTGCCCATAGATAAATAAAAACAATAATCAAATGAAAATACAGGTTTACAGTACAAAAAAAGACACAAGCACAAAGGCTGCCCAACAGGCGGCGGACATATTGAAAGAAGCCATTAACAGGAAGAACAAAGCCACTTTTATAGCTGCCACAGGACTCTCCCAGACTGATTTTCTGGACGATCTGTCACAGGATCCCGAAATTGACTGGTCAAAAACGGAGATGTTCCATCTGGACGAATATGTTGGAATCCCTGATACTCACCCGGCCAGCTTCAGGAAGTATTTGAAAGAACGCTTCATTGAAAAGATACATCCCGGCACGGTGCATCTGATCAATGGAAGTTCCGATCAGCCGGATGAAGAAGTGGCTCGTCTCAATCAGCTTATGGCAGATAAAGAAATTGATATTGCCTTTATCGGCATCGGTGAAAACGGTCATGTGGCCTTCAATGATCCACCGGCAGATTTTGAAACGGAAGACCCTTTTATAGTGGTGACACTCGATCAGGCCTGTAAAAAACAGCAGGTGGGAGAAGGATGGTTTGCCAGCCTTGAAGATGTTCCCTCGAAAGCCATTACGATGTCCGTTTCTCAGATTATGAAATCAAACCACATCATTTGTACCGTACCCGGGGAACGTAAGGCGGAGGCGGTTAAGAAATGTTTCGAAGGAGAGATTACTCCGCATTGCCCCGCTTCTATTCTGAAAAAGCATGAAAATGCCTTTATCTACCTGGATCAAGATTCGGCCCAGTTATTGGAAAATTCTACTTAAATCATCAAAATTTAAACCTTTAAAACTTCAAAATATGAGTGGATTCAAGCTAAAATATGTAATTGTTCTTTTTCTCGTTCAATGGATTTTTTCTATGTCTTCATTTGCCGAACCATCGGCTGAACAAACCATCAAAGGCCTTTTTTATCGCGACGGTGAGCCGGTAAAGATAGAGATTGCCGATGGCAAAATAGTAAAAATCCAACATCTGCAAGAAGAAGCAATGGAGGCTGAAGGTACGAAAACATATGTAGCCCCCGGCTTGGTGGACATCCAGATCAACGGATACATGGGGGTGGATTTTACCGGAGAGGACCTGACCATGGAGGGAGTTCGCAAGGCAATAGAAGAGTTATGGAAGGAAGGCGTTACCACAATCCTTCCTACATTGACTACCAATCCACATGAGCGGTTGCATAAAAACTTTGCCATCCTCTCCAATGCATTGGATGACCCGGAAATTGGAGCTTCCATTCCCGGTTTTCATCTTGAGGGGCCGTATATTTCTCCTGTGAAAGGTTTCCGTGGGGCGCACCTGGAAAAATATGTCAGGCAACCGGATTGGGAAGAGTTTATGGAATATCAAAATGCCGCCAACAACGGGATCAAACTTGTTGCCGTTGCTCCGGAAGTGGAAGGAGCCATACCGTTTATCCGCAGATGTGTGGATAATGATATAAAGGTTACCCTCGCCCATCATAACGGCTCAGCAGAAGAAATAAAAGAAGCCGCTGATGCCGGCGCTTCTGTTAGCAATCACCTGGGCAACGGCTGCGCCAATATGATACATCGTCACAACAATCCCCTCTGGCCCCAGCTTGCCGAAGACCGCCTGACACCTTCCATTATTGCGGACGGATCCCATCTGACCCCAGAAGAGGTTCAGACTTTTTATAAGGTGAAAGGCCCGGATAATTTGATTCTGGTCTCGGATGCTGTAAGTTTGGCCGGTCTTCCGCCAGGAGAATATAAGCGCGGGGAAAGGGATGTGGTACTCACCGAAGAGGTGGTTCAATATCCTGCTGAGAATGTTCTGGCCGGAGCTGCCTCACCCCTCAGCAGTTGTGTTGCCAATATGTTGAAATTCACCCGGTGCGGTCTCAAGGAGGCCATCCGGATGGCCAGCACCAATCCAGCCAGACAGTTTAATCTGGATGAGATTGGTGAGATAAGCCAGGGCAAACGGGCCGATCTGATCCTGTTTACCATGGAAGACGGTGAGATGGTCATACAAAAGACCATCGTTGCCGGTGAGGTGGTTTATTCGAAAAACTAATATTTATAAATTAATCGGGGTTAAATAAACAATTAAAACTTTTTAAATATGCGTTCGATATTCAAAAGATTCAAAGCGTTTTTAATAGCCGTTGGCTCGGGCATCTTTCTAATCGGATACAACATAGGCACAGGCAGTGTCACCACCATGGCCTCTACAGGCTCCCAGTTTGGCATGTCACTGGCCTGGGCGCTGTTGGTATCCTGTATCTTCACCTTTATCATGCTTACTGCCTACGGGAGGTTTACAGCGATAACCCAGCACACTGCCCTTCAAAGTTTCCGGAAACACCTTCGCGGTGGCAGCCTCTTAAGCATCATTCTGATAGTAGGCCTGGTTATTGGAGAAATAGCCTCTATGATTGGAATTTCTGGCATTCTCTCCAATCTGATCCATTACTGGTCGGGCTATCTTGATCTGGGACCCGAGTGGGAAGGATTCAACAAGCTGGGCATTACCATAGCCCTTATGATTCTTATTTATGCCCTTTTCTGGCAGGGAAAATACCCGTTTTTTGAAAAGGTGATGATTGTTTTTGTTATCATCATGGGGCTTAGTTTTATATTTAGCTCTTTTATGATCGTTCGCGACGGCACGCAGGTATTTACCGATATGGCTCCCCAGATCCCCGACAAGCCCGGTGCACCCCTGGTCGCTGCTGCCATAGCAGGCACCACCCTGTCGGCAGTTTTATTTATCATGCGGAGCGTTGTGGTCAGTGAGAAGGGATGGACCGTTAAGGACCTCAGGCAGGAAAAACGGGATGCCTTTACCTCTGCGGCTCTGATGTTCATACTCAGTATATTTATTATGATAGCAGCCGCCGGATCCTTGTATCCGGAGGGCATCCATGTGGACCAGGCCATAGATATGATAGGAAGCCTGGAGCCCATAGCGGGTAGATTTGCCATGAACATTTTCATACCGGGAATTGTTGCAGCCGGCATTTCATCCCTGTTTCCAATTATTCTGATCGCTCCTTGGCTTATCAGTGATTATATGGGTAAAGAACGTAATGAACGGTCGCTGATGTATAGGCTGCTGGCAGGTATTGCCCTGCTTTTTGCCCTCGTAGTACCCATATTTGGTGGTCGCCCGGTATGGCTCCTTATTGCCGCACTTGCATTTCAGTCATTGCT
>CAYNPZ010000168.1:0-8220 GCA_964399175.1 uncultured Bacteroidales bacterium
TTTTTTGAACCATATAAGGCATATAAGACCATATAACCTTCTAAGCCTTATATGGTTTAATCTTCTATTTCACTATCAACGCCCTTTTCGCTTCGGAATAACTACCGCAGGTCATCTTATAGAAATAGACGCCCGGAGAAAGATCTTCCGCATGCCATTGTATTTCATGCTGTCCTGCCGGTTGGGTTTCATTCACCAATACCTTCACCAATCGGCCCAGATGATTGTAAACGGCTATTCTTACATTGTCCCGCCGGGGTATCCGGTAATTGATCGTTGTGGTATTCCGGAAGGGGTTGGGATAATTTTCGCCCAGACTGTACCCGTCATTCAGAGGTTCATCAACAGGGGTGAAATCAATTGGTGTGACCTTGTTTTCCTCTCCCGGTGTCGGGGTGTTGAAAAATTCCCAGGTCAGGCTGCCATCCGGCAATCTTCCTTTCGATACATCAGAAGCCTGTCGGTGGTATGATAGCATATCCAGAACCTGTATTTCACCATTCTCTTCTTTGGCCAGGGTTATGGTTTCGCCGTTCTTTTCCAGTCCGAAGTTCAGATGAAGGGGACCCTGAGCGGAGTCAGTATCCGCCCAGAGGATCAAATAATCCCTGGGACCCATGGTTGTTTGATCCGGCACATTCGAAGGTACCTGATACATCTTCGGCTGTGAAGGATCATCGGAAAGGTATAAACCTCCTATATCCACAGACTCGCTCAGGGGATTATACAATTCAATCCAGTCCTCATATTCAAAAAAGTCATCCCTGATGTCGCTATTGTTTAGCGCCAGGAATTCATTGATTACAGGTGAAACTGTATCCTGCGGGCTCTCTTCAAAATGGGCCTTGATCAGGGAAACGTTATTTTCCAGTTTGTAAGTGAGGTTCTTTTGTTCCCCGATCACCACGGGTGCATTGTCTTCATTTATAAGAACACCTGAAAGGCCCAGATCAAAGCTGATGTCGGAACTCGTTCCGTTCGCCTGATGGACTTCTACTGCCAGAATGTTGTCTCCGGGCTTAAGATGGTCTTTATCTATGGTGTGAGTTTTAAAGGTGGATTCCTCCGATCCGCTCAAATAATCCGATGCATAAGTATCATAGGTGATTTCACCCGGGGGCATATTGAAACGAATGACCTCCTCCCCGTTCAGATAGACCACGGCACCATCATCACATAGCAGTTCCAGGTTGATCTTTTTGTATTTGCCGGTATCTTCTACATTAAATGTATGCCTGAAATAGGTGGTTACATATTTGTTGTTCTCATCAGTGCCGTAGTCAACCAGCGTTGCCTCGTCACCATCGCCATATCCGAGCTGAGCATCTCCCCTCTCCCATGCGGCATCATCAAACGACTCTTCAATCCAATCGGCAGCCGGAGCCGTGCCATCATCCAGATAACTCCAGTTGCTGCCTTTTTCAACCAGCTTTTCCGTATCATTGCCAACTTCCCTTTTTGTCCAGTGTTTAAAACGATACCCCTGGCTGGCAACTGCCTGTAAACTAATTGTAGAATCCCCGGAAAAAGTCTCCGTATATACACTATCCGTGATGATGTCGTGGTTGTAAATAATTTTGCCGTTGGGCGCTTCTGCCACATCTAAATGAAACTTCATGCTGTTTACACCGAACTGCTCATCCATCCATTTCAGGCGTTCCCTGATGAAATGTTTCAGGTTTTCAACCTCTCCCTCCCATGTAACCGGAGCTCCCGTGGTAGGGGCATTATTGTATCCCTCCGAGCCTGATTGGGGATACCCCGGGTTGGGCCATACATATTGTCCGAGAATATCATACCTGGTAAAATTTCGTTTCCGCGGTTCCTCAAGTTTTTGGGCCCAGTGATCGATTAAGGAGAAAATATGGTTAAGGCTGAGTTCACCCTTACGCAGCTCTTTCCACCTGTATATGCTATAGTTATAAAAATCCGGGTCTTCTATCATTTCCTTGAACCAAAATAATTGGGTTTCTGTAATGACCGGATAATACCACCCCTGGGGATCCCAGCCATAATTGTAATCGGCATTGCCCAGGGAAAGGTTGTAATCCCAGACCGGCCCGGCCACAATTTTCTTCTCCCTGTCCTTGTGAAAGTATGTACTAAACCGGTAACCATCGATGTTTTTCGCTAATTCCACAATCAGAAAATTGTGCACAAACGATTCCACATCCACGTAATCCGCGTAATTGCCCTCAGCATGCAATTGCCGGTCAAACTCATACAAATGGTCTCTCAGCCATTGTTCCTGTTCTTCATTGATCTCATCCGCCTTGGGCTCATTGATGATCAGATCCGTATTGCTCCAGTCAAGAGAAAGTAAATTGTCACCCTCATCAATCTTATCCTTTCTGAAGATATATCCGCCGGTTATTGCCGGTTCTGTTTTATCCTGTGGTGTGAGCTCCTGTACATCCACACGGTCATTGTCAACCTCAATCTTCTCCGTCATCACATAAACACCCTTATATTCTCCATCCACGATAAGTTCACAATAGCGGACCCGTGGGGCATAATCATTGATCTCTCCGGCCAGCGTATAAATCAAAAAATTGCGCATAAGGGTTTTATCCGAATAGGGTGCATAGAGAATCCAGTCATCTTCAGCAGGCATATCCAATATGCTTGTATTCAGATTTTGCCCGTCCTCATCCTGTGTCTCGAACCGGTAAGACTTTTTGGGAAACATCAGGGAAGATTTGCCATGATATTCAATCATGATGCGCCCGTCGTAATCATTACGGCCATCAGTGAGATGATTCTTTGCTGCCTTGTTCCAGATGATACCCATTTCTGCATAAACCCTGTCATCATCCTTGATTTCTCCGCTGGGATTGATGACCACGATTGGAAGATTGGATTCCTGAAGATCTACAGCGCTTTCCTGGGACGATTTTTGGGTGGTTTGGGCAAAGCTGTTAAGTGAAGCAAAAGTCAGAATGATACAAAAAGATAAAGTAAATTTTCTCATGTTCAATGTTTTTAGTTATAACTCATATCCAAGACCCAATGAAAGGATATAATCATATTCCGGTATATCGTCGTAGTGTCTTTGAAATCTGTATGAAATGTCCAGGGAAAACCCGTCGTCCAGATCAATATCTGTTCCCAGTATGAATCGGTTTTTATCGGTAAACACAAAAGGCTTATTGTTTAAAGGAGCATAATGTTCTATCCCAAAAGACGGGTCGGCTGGAAAATCATCTATCTTCCAGGTGATGGTTATTCTGTCACGTAAATAATGTTCATAGCGATCCTCAAAGGAAACAGAAGGATAATACTCGGTCTGTAACCGGGTACGGAATTCAAATTCAAACGGATCGATGTCTTTTTCAAGCTCTCCTTCAACGGTCCAGCGGTGGTAATATTCAAAATACCTGATTTCATTGTTCATACCAAAGCGATAGGATGTGCTGATGTCGTAATCACTAATTCCTTTATACTGCAGTTCCACCTCATAAAGATTTTCGTCCAGGCGGGTAGCATTATTGTCAAACCGCAGTCCTATCTCTGCCTGTATGTCGAGGTCATCCATCAGCTCAGCTTCGACGGAGATATCGTTCCAGCTCCGGAAATCTTTATCTTGCCCGTATAGCGACCCTTTCACAAGCATCAAGCCTGTAATAAAAATGATGAAGGAAATAAAAAGATGACGGGCAGGTATCATTCAATCGTTGTTGTTAATCCTGTTTAATTCATTTTCTTCATTGGCTTCATTGATGTCGTTGTCGTTCTCATAGTAATAGATCCTGATACGTGCTGTATCTCTCAAAAAATCAATGTTGCCTATTTCTATTTTTTCAATGTTCAGGCCGGTCCGGGCTTCCAGATCCTGTTTCAACGCCTCATGATTGGCTGGATGTATATTTTCTATTTTTTCATATACGATGGTTTTTCTGGAGCGGTGCTTCAACAGCCAGAGCTTCTCGAAACCGTAACAAGCCAGCACGATAATGAGATTGGAAAACAGCAATTCGGCATAACTGATCTGTTTGTTGGCGAGTGCGTTGATCACAGACAGGCCAATAACTACAAAAAGATAGGTCATTTCCCGTATGGGTATAGGGTTGGTTCTGTAGCGGATGATTCCGAAAATGGCAAAAAGGCCAAGGGCAAACCCAAGTTGTAACTTCACGTTATTTAACAGGAAACATAAAAGAAATACCGTAATGCTGATCAATATGTAAGTGAAGAGATAATCTTTTCGCCGGGTGGAAGTATAATACAGGTACCGGATGATAATGACAATGGCAATCATATTCAAGGTGAATCGGAGCAGCAATTCCAGGAAGTCTGTGGTTTTTATTATCTCAATGCCCAATACCTTAACGTCTATTAAAATTTGCAGCATAATCTATTATTGTTTTACATATGATCGATAAACAAAAGCTTTGGCTTGTAGAGATTCTTTTTGATGGTTGAATCCAGCATGCTCATACCCAGGCAATATTTGCTCACCCTTTGATAGCGTATCAAATCATCGCGTAAGATTTTTGACAGAAGTGAATGGTTTCGCCCTCTTTCATTCTTGATTTCAATAATGCCGATTTTGGGGATGCTTGTTTGCTTACCATTTTTAATATGGCTGAATTTCAGGTCAAAATCGATGGTAACCTTTTCCTGGTGTTCATAATTGAGTAATGTCAAACGAATGTATTCAGTCATCAGGGACGGAAACAAACTGTGAGGATCATATGGAATGGCTGTTTTCAGAAACAAGTAATCCTCCCTGGAAAGCTGGTCTATATCTTCAGTTAAAATTCGGATTAAACAATTTTAACATTTGGAGAAATGTGGTTAAAATGAACCAAAGGTTAGCAGCATTTGTTGATCATTTTATGAAAGATAAATATTCAGACTTTTACGATTACGTTGCCCGGTATTACGATAAGGATGTTGAGCTGGGATTTGAGTCCTGGGCAGAGGAGAACCCACTTCTGGAAAAGATACGCAATGACTTCAGGCAGATAACAACCCGATACCCTTTTAATAATGCACTTGAAATCGGCTGCGGACCAGGCTTTGATGTTACATGGTTTGCCAGGGAGTTTCCTGGCCGGGAAATCACCGGAATTGATATCTCTCCCAGGATGGTAGAACAAGCCAAAAAACTTATCAATTCAATGAATCTAAGCAATGCAAAAGTTATGGTAAGCGATGAACGCGACCTGCCCAGGCAGTTCACAAGCGAAGCATTTGATCTGATCTATGTATACTTTGGCGCTCTTAACACCGTCGCCGATCTGGGCTTTGCTGCCAAACAAATCAAGAATCTTCTGAAACCCGGTGGTCATGCTGTACTTACTTTTGTGAACAAATGGTATCTCAGAGAGATGATCGTTCAAGCATTGAAAATGAACTTCAAAACCGCCTTTGCCCGCCTGCGTGAAGATTGGGGAGGCTATTCCCCAGCCAGGCACCTGCCCTCGAAATGCTACAGCCCGAAACAAATTCGTAAAGCCTTTGCTGATTTTTCATTACTGGAAAAGAAAGGCTACAGCATCGTGTTTCCCGCGTGGTACAATTTCAATAAATTTCTGAACCAAAAAGAAAAAACGGAGAAACTCTGGAAAACAGATCAGAAATTGCAGAATACGCAATTGTGGTCGAAAGGGGAATATACCTTGTTTGTTTTCAGAAAATAATGGTCAACTTTTGCTTTCCTGTTTAAAGTTTATTCATAAAGTTATAGAAACTGATACATGTTTAATCTTTACTCTGTGAAACTCTTTTTTTTTCTCTGTGTTTTCTCTGTAGTTCAGATATTAAAAACTTAACCACTGAATTCACGGGGAAATTTCACTGAAGAACACAGAGAACTAAATGAACAGAGTCTATTTATTATCTGATGAACCAATCTTTATGGGTTTCATATAATGAACACAGGGAATCATTCAGCGACTTAAACTTGTATTTGTTCAGAATATTTGGATAGTTGGTTTTCAGGATGATATTGGAAGTGAAAGCTTCCAGAGCCTCTTTTTCCATTTGCCTGGTAAAAATTTCTTCATAATTTTTAACCGGAAGCTGAAAGATCTGTGACAGCCTGTTTACAAAATCTTCCTGTCGCAGGATCTGATCTGAAAAAACATTATAAATTCCGGGAGCAGGGGCTTTTATTGTATATAACCGCATCAGATCTGCCGCATCGTGCACATCAATAAACTGCATCTTGTTTTTCATATCACCAAAGGAAGGTATGAACCTGTATTTTTTCATTATATCTATGTAAAACCATCTGAACCAGGAACCATCTCCTAATATCCAGGGAAAACGAAGGATCTGAACAGGATAAGCATTTCTGAGGCAAGCTGAAACGAGGGGTTTTTCACCTTTAACATACTGTCTGGCAAAACTTATCGGATTTACAGGTGAATTTTCACTATGAGCTTCCTTGCTGTTGCCATACATCAAGCTACCTGAAGCAAAAACAAGATTGGGTTGAACATTTGATTGTTTTAATCCGGTAATCAACTTGCCGTTCAACTTTTCAGCTTTGTAAGCTGCTATTTTTCTTCCTGTTCTTCGTAATCCGGGCACAACAGGGCGGGCACAGTGGAAAACAATATCAGGCCTGATATCATTTATCATTTCAGCATTAAGGGCTTTTATACCGCCTTTGATAACCTGACATCTCTTTACATTATCTATTTTCTTCTTATGTTCAACTACATAAATATCTTCATGATTATTAAGCAACACATTCAGCAAATGGTTTCCCAGAAAACCGCTTCCACCGATCAATATAATCCTGTTCATGCTGTTTAGGTCTTTGTTCCTTCATTGAATGCCTGCATGATCTTTTTTTCATAATCAGCAGGATGGTTTTTTGAAATGTGTATTTCGGTTTGAAAGGAACGTCTGTAGTCGTACTCGTTATAATTATGCCCGGACCATTTTCTACGCCATTTCTTGTCGGTAAGGTTCATTAAAAAATTATTCAGTTTTTCCGGAAATAAATGATTAATAACAAACTCTGCAATGGCTTTAAATGGTCTTTTACCGTCTTTTATCAGGTAATCATCATGAATCTTTGGCGGATGGTTTGGCAGAAATTCCCTGAACCAACTGTTTGCTTCGATAAATTTTTGGTTCAATTCCAGATTATACACAGGAAGTATAGTAGCTGTTTCAATGGCTGTATATTGATTCCGGTTTGAGATCTCAAGGGCACTCATATCAATAAAATAATTCATGCAGAAATAATGCTGGTGTCCTGTAAGGAAAGTCAACTTTTTGAAAAGATGTAAAAATGTGCGGGCGATCCATAAACGGTTCCTGTTGGTAATTATAAAATAATCAATATCCGGTTTGTCTCCCGCGTAAAATTTGGAGAGCGCACCGCTGATGGCAATGGCCTTTACAAAAGGAAAAGAGGCAATTATGGATACATATTTCCCCGACTTTTTTAACAGTTGCCGGGCTTGTAGGTTTCCTTTTTTACGTTCTTTTACCCATTCCACATCATTTTCAGACATAAAATAGCCCTCATGTTGAAATATTTTTCCTTCCGACACGAGCTGGCTTAATGCATCCTGTATATCATATTCAGAGGCCGGACAAGGATTAAAGGCATGTATTTCACTGGTTGTGAGCGGATATTTAAATATTCCAAAATAGGTAAGACATTGAATACATCCTTCTTCAATTTTTTCTATGGTCAAATTTTGTGGCATCATGCATCTTTAATAATATGGATCACCGTTCCAAAAATGATCATCAAATCTCCGGTCAGGCTCCAGTTCTCAATATATTCAATATCGGATGAAAATCTATTTAATACGTCACGGTGGTTTTTAATATAACCATGATAACCCCGTATTTGGGCCAGGCCGGTTAAACCAGGTTTTACCTTGTGCCTGTCGTGATAATATGCTATAAGCTTTGCATCTCTTTCAACATCCGGAAGCATATAGGGCCGGGGGCCAACCATGCTCATATCTCCCCTAAGCACATTGATCAGTTGTGGCACTTCATCAATAAAATACTTCCTGAGAAAAAAACCAACCCTGGTAATTCTGTTGTCTCCTACTGTAGTCTGCTGTATGTTTGCTTCCCTGTCAACGTACATGGTCCGGAATTTAATGCAATTAAAGCTTTTCCTGTTCATACCCGTTCTTTCCTGAATAAAAAACACGGGACCTCCCGAATCGATTTTGATCAACAGGGCAATCACAGGAAAAAGCCAGGAGAAAATTCCCAACAATAAAATTGTGGCTG
>CAYNPZ010000169.1:0-1308 GCA_964399175.1 uncultured Bacteroidales bacterium
CGGCATGAATACCGGCATTGAAAATCTTGCCTGGGGACTCGCTGAACGCGGATGTGATGTACATATAATGTCTGGTGGCACTGCCCCGGATAATCATGACTATTCTGTACCGGACAACGTGGTGTATCATTTTACCGGAAAATCCGGCTCACCAAACACATTTAATGACCACTATCATCAGCTTATCAGTGCAAAGTATATAGACGTGGTCATTGGGTGGATTCAGAATCTTGCACCTCTCACATTTGTTGAAAAGGAATCTCCAAAACGTCATCAGCCTATATTTATAGCCAACCAAGGTGCACCTACGAGGCAAGGCAAAAGCGCACATAATACAAGAAATTTTCTGCGGCGAATAAAACAAGCTGTATCTCGTCTTTGGCACGCATATTTTGATCTTATCACAGCCGCCAAATTTATATTCAATCCACTTATATACTATTCAAAAATTGATCACGTAGTTTTAATAAGTTCAGCCTTGCAACAAAATGTGAGGCAGGTATATGGCGTTGATCCAAAAAAATGCTCGATTGCATATCGGGGGATCGATACAAATTGGTTCTTGCCAGGAAAAAGAGTATATACTACAGGAAAAAAGATACAAATCCTGTACGCCGGAAATGTCGTTAAGGCAAAGGGGGTTGAGGATATTGTTGACGCAGTGAAAACCCTTAACCATCCGATTGAGTTGATAATTTGCGGAAACGCAACATCGACCTATATTTCTGAACTCTATGCCCGATTGATCAGTGCTTCTAGCAAGCACACCCTGCATTACCTTGGACCACTAAGTCAAAAGGACCTCCTTCTGCAGTATCAAAAGGCAGACCTGTTTCTTTTCTGTTCGCTCAAAGAAGGGCTGGGAAAAAGCCTACTTGAAGCTATGGCATGTGGTCTACCAGTGATTGTATCAGATATTCTCCCATTCAAAGAAATAATTGAGGATCACATCAACGGACTAATGGTGCCTGTACGCTCACCTTACCGGATTGCAACGGGGATTCAGGAATATCTCGAAAATCCGGAACTAAGAGAGCGTTGCGGCCAAAATGCTCGGGAAACAGTCTTACGCCGATTCAGCAAAGAAAATGAACTTGATTCATGGAAAAGGATTCTAAATGAATATATTGTTTCTGACCAACAAATCACCCTATAATAAGGGTGCCTTCGGTGGCGCGGAATCATCCATACGCCTGTTAGCGGAACATCTGGTAGCTCGCGGTCACACGGTTTTTTATGTGACTATGGGCCGGAGTGCTCTTACTTTTCCGCATTTACAGAAAACCTCAGTAGAAGGAGTGAATCTGT
>CAYNPZ010000169.1:1318-8167 GCA_964399175.1 uncultured Bacteroidales bacterium
GCGGTTTAACAAGAAGATTAACGATAAGATTTTTGAACGACAGCTACGAAAAATAATTGAAAGCGAGCATGTACAAATAGTTTACTGTTTTTACGAGCTTGGCTACCTGCATCCTTTACTGCGCATTTCTAAAGAAAAACCTACAGTCAAGGTTGTTATGCGAATGGCGGGGATGAGATGGTATGAAAAGTGCTTCAGGAACTGTCGGCTCATTTCAAATTACACAAAAGCATTCAATGGGGTGGACGCAGTCAACTTTATTTCTCAGGGCCTACAAAGTATGGTTGCAAAAAAATTTGTGGAACTAAAAATGCAGGTACATTTCTCGTATTCCTTTGTTGCGGATATCGGCAGTTCGGTTAAGCCTGGTCGGACTGAGCCTTATGAAAAGCTCGCGGAGCGTCCATTTACAATCATTATGGCAACACGTTTTTCCAATTATCAAAAACGGCAGGATATTCTTGTTCGTGCCATTTCGTTGGTTAACCGGTCATATGATTTACAGGTTCTGTTGATCGGCGAAGGCAATGAGCGGCCAAAAATTGAACGGCTAGTGTCCGATCTCGGAGTTCAAAACCGGATTGAATTTGTTGACTTTATGGTACAAGAAGAACTATGGCGTACATTTCAAACTGCACACCTTCTCTGTCATACCACTGATCATGAAGGACTTGGAAAAGTTATAATTGAAAGTATGGCAGTTGGGCTTCCGGTTCTTGTATCTAATGTCGCACCCCTGAACAATTACATCGAAGATGGGCTTAACGGTTTTCTGGTAGACAATAATCCGAGCGATTGGGCACGGCGGATTGAGAACCTCATAACTGACAAGACAACAAGAAAAACAGTTTCTGCGGCTTCCATGGACTGGATAAACAAAAACTACGATCCCGCCCGCAAGGTGAAGGAATATGAAAAGCACTTTGAAAAAATTCTCGAGATGTAGCAGGGTTCGTTTTCAGCCTGTATGTGCTCTTTAATCTTTTTCTCCATACACATGAAATTTATAATTATGTTGTGTAAATGCGAAATATAGAAAACGATAATAGTATTATATCCCTATAAGCCAAAGTATGACCGAAATGCCTTTTAATTTAAATTTATTCCCAGTCCACTAGAAGTTTGACTTTACAAGGCTTTAATAATCAAACAATCTGCAAAAAAGAACATTCAAAGGCATCCGGTTTTAGATCTCTGGAATAAACTTTTAGAAGGATATAAGCATTACAATAAAAGGGTTTTTGAGATTTTATTGGATATTCCTTACCAAAAAATTCAATTTTAAAGTACTTAATTTAAAAAAATTTAAATTGAATAAATGAAAGTTATTCATTACTTTACTAAGTTTCCTGCTAAATATCAGCCATATAACCAAAAGTTAATTAGTAGGCTAGAAGAACATATTGATTATCAAATCGTTTTAGTCAACACCATTAACAAAACAGAATCACTAACATTAGATATAAAGGAGGTTTACTCTTGGAAGAAAAACATTTGGAAGTATTTAATTCCTATAGTTTTTTCAATTACTGACATAATTAAATTTTATAAATTTTATAAAATAAATTTCTTACGTGCATTAAAATTGATTTGTAGGTTTTATCCAATATATCAGAATCGCGATGGAATATTGCATATTCACCATCTATTACTAGTTAAAGAAGAGTTATTAAAACTATTAATTTTTTTCAATATTAAATGGGGTATTTCCCTGAGAGGATATGATATATCAATTTACCCTTTATTAAATAAAGAAAATGAAACATTTGTAATAAAAATACTGAACAATGCAAATTTCATTCATTCGGTTTCAGATAGTTTACTTAAAAGAGCGATACAGCTTGGAGCAGACAAAAAAAAAACGAAATTAATTTACAGAGCTACTGAAGAAACTCACATATTAAACCGTAATTTAATTCTAAAAAAATCCCCCATTTTAATTACAACAATTTGCCGTTATAATTGGAAAAAAGGACTTGTTTTCGGTATACAATCAATTAAGAAATTATACGATATGGGATTTGACATAGAATATTATATTATCGGAGATGGTGATGAAAAGGAAAGAAGCCAATTATATTATTGGAGATATTTACTGGGCTTAAAACATATAATACATTTCACAGGTTTTCTAAATTCAAAGGAAATCGATCAATATTTAATAAAAACTCATATTTATCTACAGCCTTCTATTAATGAGGGTATACCCAATACCCTTAAAAAAGTAGTCTATAATGGTATTCCTGTTGTTGCCTCAGAAGTGGATGGTATACCCGAATTAATAAATGATACATCTCTCGGCTTGCTTGTACCTCCAGGTTCGCCTATAGCAATTGCCAATGCAATCAAAAAAATATGGTATAATTATGATCATTATGGAAAGTTATATCACACAAATACTACAGTTAAAGAAGAAATTCAGAACTATATAGATATGTATAATAATATTTATTTGTATGCGAACCCCATTAATATCAGATTTCATCCGTTATTTCAGAATTTTTACTCAATATATTGGCAAAAAATTCTATTTACTTTTGTTTTTAACGTTACTGGCTGCTGCCGCAGAAGCCTTTAGCATCACACTGATCCTGCCTCTTCTTAAAGCATCACAAATAGGAGAGGGTTCATTTGAAGGGAAAACAGAAGTGTTATATGACATCATTCAATCGCTGGGGGTTCCCCTGGAAATATATGCGATTCTTCTGCTTATGGGCATTGTTTTTATCATCAAAGGCCTGGTTAAATTAAGTGAAGGGATCTACCGGGCCCATTTAATGGCTTTGATGATGAGAAAACTGAAAAACAAATTGTTCAGTTATTATGCTAGGCTGGACTACCAATTTTTCATATCCAGAAACACGGGCCATTTCATTAATCTATTAAACGCGCAGACCAATCAATTCATAAAATCGTTTCAAACGCTCTCCAAATTTTCTTCCAAAGTGATCACCACAGCGGTTTATCTGGCCGTTGCATTGTATTTGAACTGGTTGTTCTCTTTAATGGCCATCGTGGGAGGGGGCATTCTTCTGTATTTTCTGAAATTCATTTCCCGGTATACCCGCAAAATATCTCTGAAAAATGCTCAGGAAAAATCCAGGATCAACAAGTTCTTTATACAAGCCCTCCATGCCATGAAATACTTGAAGGCCACAGCCCGGTTCGAGCAGGTTGAAAAGGATACCAAAGACAGTGTTAAAAAACTGGCGGGATACCGTTTTCGAATGAATTCTGCCAACGCGCTGATCCCCTCCATCAAAGAACCTTTCATCATATTTTTCATGATTGGAATCATCATCATACAGATTGAAGTGCTTGTTGAGCCCCTAGCTCCCATTATTGTTGTATTGCTGCTTTTCTACCGGGGAATGAATACCATGACGGGCATTCAAAATAGCTGGCAGCAATTGATGGTCACTACAGGCGGACTTGAAATGACCATTGAGGAATTCAACAAAGTAAAGCAACATCAGGAAAAATCAGGAAAATTGCAATTCGAAAAGTTAAGCCAGGGCATTCAGTTAAAAAACCTGACTTTTGCTTATGACAATCAACCGGTACTAAAAAACATCAACCTTTCCATACCGGTCAACCAAACCATTGCTTTTGTCGGGGAATCCGGAGCAGGCAAAACCACCCTTACGGATATCCTTTCCCTGCTGTTGAAGCCCCGGGAAGGGGAAATCCTTATAGACGGGATTTCCGCTCAGGATCTGGATAAAAGATCCTGGAGAAGAAAAATAGGCTTTGTGCCTCAGGACCCTGTAGTCTTTGATGATACCGCAGCCAACAACATTAACTTCTGGAGCGGCGACTACAACAAAGATCCGGAATGCAGGGAAAAGACAGAAAAAATGGCCGCAAAGGCCAATTGCCATGACTTCATCATGAAAATGCATAAAGGATACAACACCCGAATAGGAGACCGGGGGGTTCAACTGTCCGGCGGGCAGCGCCAAAGGCTGGCCATCGCCAGGGAACTTTATAAAGAACCCCAGCTCATGATACTGGATGAGGCTACCAGTTCGCTCGACACCGAGTCAGAACGATATATCCAGAAAAGCATCAATGATCTGAAAGGCAAAATGACGGTGCTCATCATTGCCCACAGGCTTTCCACCATAAAAAATGCCGATTATATCTATGTACTAGATGATGGAAAGATTATCGAACAGGGCACTTTTCCCGAACTGACAGCAGATACCTCTTCCAAATTCAAAAGAATGGCGGATATGCAGAACCTTTAAAATATTATATGAAAAATTTTCGAATTAATACTTTCCTATTGGTGGTTTTATTAGTCGCAGGAGTAACTTATGGACTAATTATTCACAAATATCAAGTTTTCCCTTACAAATTTCTTCAAATAGCCTATCAAAAGGCTCGTGAATATGACAAATCCTATGGGCCTTGGTCAATTGGAATATATGAGGGCTCTACCCTCTTCGATCTGGATGATCCGGAGGATATATCTAATCCGGTGCTGACCGGAAAAGATGTCGATGATATAGATGCCCGTTTTGTTGCAGACCCATTTATGATAGTCAAAAATGATACATATTTTATGTTTTTTGAAGTGCTAAACCGCAAGAGTAGCCAAGGAGATATTGCTTACGCAGAAAGTAGAAATGGAAAAGAATGGAATTACAAAAAAGTGGTTATTGATGAAAAATTTCATCTGTCTTATCCATATGTTTTTGAATGGGACAGTAGCTACTACTTAATTCCGGAAAGTAGTGAAGATTTTTCCGTAAGGTTATATAAAGCAACCAACTTCCCTGAAGAATGGGAATATGTAGAAAATATATTGTATGGGTACAGATATACGGATCCTACCGTATTTCATTATAAAGATATGTGGTGGATGTTTGTATCCAATGTAAAGCATAACGTGCTTAACCTCTACTATTCAAAAACTTTATCCAAAGATTGGCAACCACACCCGAAGAATCCAATAAGAAAGGAAGATAAGAATTTCTCCAGACCAGCTGGCAGAGTATTAAAACACAACCACAAACTTTTTCGGTTAGCTCAAGACGATGATTCTACTTATGGAAACCAGGTATTTGCCTTTGAGATAACCGAATTGTCTGATACATCATACACTGAGAAATTTTCACAGGAAAAGCCAATAGTAACAAAAACAGGCACCGGGTGGAATGCAGCCGGCATGCATCATGTAGATCTGCACAAAACAGGAAATAAATGGATGGGAGCGGTAGATGGAAGAAAATTCTAAGGCTGCCCTTCTTTAGCATAATTTAAAACAAACAATTAAAGTACTTCATAATAACAAAATAACCAGGGGCTTAATCGCAAATACCTATGAAAACTGGCACCAATCAAATACAAAAAGAAATAAAAACCCCCATCATACCAGTTGATCAAATTTTCAGAAAATTACCGGATAAGGAATCAAAACCGGATTATAAAGCTATCTGTGTATTTAGTGCTCTTGGTTTCTTCCTGGAAGACGATACCTATTACCAAAACCATAAAGTACTAAAGCCTGCCACGAAATATTCATTGAAGGATGGTACACTGAACGAACAAAGCGGTTGGTTTGAATGGCATTACAATCCGGAAAACAAACCATTTGATACATGGGTCAATGAATTTGGTGCTTTGTTTGAAAAAATCATCGATGAACAAACGGAGAACCATAAAAAGGTCATTCTCCCGTTATCAGGCGGACTGGACAGCAGAACACAGGCCGTTGCATTAAAACGCCTCGGTAAAAAAGTGTCAAGTTTTGGCTACAGATTTCAGGGAGGCCACAATGAGACCTATTATGGAAGGAAAATAGCACAAAAATGCGGTTTTGACTTTTATCCGCTTACGGTACGGAGCGGTTACCTTTGGAACTGCATTGAAGATCTGGCCAGTATCAATCAATGCCATTCCGAATTTACCCATCCCCGCCAAATGGCGTTCATCAACAGATATCCGGAAATGGGTGACCTTTTCTCCCTGGGCCACTGGGGTGATGTATTGTTTGACAACATGGGACTGGCAGATAATCTAAGCTTTGATGAACAAGTCAATACGCTGTTAAAAAAAATAGTAGCCAAAGGCGGTTGGGAACTGGCGGAACGTTTATGGGAACACTGGAATCTTGAGGGAAACTTTCGGGAATATCTCACAGAGCGTGTGAGGAATTTATTGCAAAATATTCCCATTCAAAACCCCAACGCACGCCTCAGGGCTTTCAAAAGCCTTCACTGGGCTCCCCGATGGACCAGTGTCAACCTTTCCGTTTTTAAACAGGCAGCGCCCATCAAGTTGCCTTATTACGACGATCGAATGTGTGAATTCATTTGCAGCATTCCGGAAAAATACCTTGCCAACCGGCAAATACAAATTGCCTACATTAAAAAATACGCCCCAGAACTAGCCAAAATACCCTGGCAGGACCATAGGCCTTTTAACTTATATAATTATCATTGGAATAAAATGCCCTGGAATTTACCCTTTCGGGCCCTGAAAAAAACTGAGCGAATGATTCAAAATTTATACCACCATCCTTTTATACAAAGAAATTGGGAAATCCAGTTCCTTGGAAAAAACAACGATCAGCAGCTTAAAAACTGGCTAACAAACAATCCCCAATTCAGGGAATTTCTCCCGGAGGAAATCGTATCCGATTTTTACAGGAAATTCAAATATACCGATCCTGTTTGGTACAGTCATCCGGTGAGCATGTTGTTAACACTATCGGTGTGGTGCAAATTGTTTTGGGATCAACCCTGAAATGGATTTGTCTAATCTAAAAAAGCGCTCGGCTATTTTTAACTAATAATTCAATGATTATCTGCTGAATTTCAGACATCTATTAGTGCCGCTTAG
>CAYNPZ010000170.1:0-8142 GCA_964399175.1 uncultured Bacteroidales bacterium
AATCGTGTAAAAATTACATATTGAATTTCAACAATCTAATAGAGCCGCCTTACCAGCCAAAATCTAGCTTTTTATACCGGACTCATTTATCTTTTAATCTGATAAATTTATTTATTTTGAATAGAACCTGAACCTTCAAAAAAATATAACAGGCCGCAATCAAATAATTATAATATTCATGGAACGTACCATCCTTTTCAACCATATACCTAAAACCGGGGGCACCACGCTAAGGATCATTTTTAACAGGGTGTACGGACAGGATAAGGTGTATTTTATTAAGAGTACGGATATTGGAAGTTCGTTCAGGGAATTTGAAGACTTTGACAGAAAAACACGGGAGCAATATAGGGTTATTTCAGGACATGGCGCCGAAATGTTTTCCGATCTTGTTGAAAATCCTTTTAAAGTTAGTATACTCAGGGAGCCGGTTTCCTTGTTCTTTTCCCAATTCAATTTTCTGAAAATAAGCCCCAACTCAAATTTTTATCATGATGTGCGTGGTATGTCCACCCCGGATGAATACCTGGAATATGCCCAAAAAAAAGGCCAGGATAATTTGCTTACCCGTTATTTTTCTAATTCTATGCAATTTCTGCTCAACAACCACTTACCCGTTCCTGATCTGGAAAAGGAGGGACCAAACCTTCTTGTAAAAGGGAAGGAAAATTTAAGATCCTATGATGCCCTTCTGGATTTATCCCGGTTTGACCGGGGTTTGTTTGCACTGTCCAAAAAGTTGAACTGGTTGGGTATTCCTGTTTACAGGCCCAGCAACATAACCGGAAAAAAGGGAAAATCATTTCAATTGAACGAGGATTTTCATCGAAAACTCAGGCATGTTCTTAGATATGACATTGCCCTGTACGAATATTTTATTAAAAAGGATCTTGAAATTTCCAATACGGTGCAAAACGGATTGAATTTGAGTGTGTTTTTATTACGTCAAAAGGGGATCAGATATTTGGCCCAGGTGCTTGGTAAGAAATAACAATTTCAGGACCCCTGAATGGCTACCTCCTTTTAAATGCCAGAAACAGCAATCTAAGGATTAATCCGCCTGAAAATCCCAACACCAACCATCCCATTATACCTTTGTCATTCTGGCGTCCCGAGGGGATGAAACCATCCAGCACCACAATATTTTCATTAAAGGCAATATTCCTTTTAGCCTTCTGAATGCGGTCAAACAAAGTCAATTCTTTTTCGAGCAATTCCATATGAGTGAGCGTATTATTGTCTTTCCCTTCTTCTTTCATGTCGATCAACTTTCTCAGGGAATCAACCATAGCCATTCTCTTTTCAAGAAAAGCCAGTTCCTTTCTGGATTTTTTTAGCCGGTATTTTAAGCGTTTTTGTGTGAATTTCGTTCCGTTCAGGTAATTTACAATCGAGGTCTCCAGATCGGACAATATGGCCGGATCTTTTACCTTAACCTCAATATAAAAGGGAAACTTACCCGTACCCTCATTTTCCGGCAGGGGCTCCTCAAGTATATTTAAAGTTGACACAGCTTTCAGCATTTTAACTTCCTGCTCAGGCATATTCAATAAACGGGAAAGGCTTTCGTACTGATCCGCTGCAATCAGTTCGTTCAGTTTTTCCAGCATATCCGCATAGATTTTTTTTCTATGATGTTCATAGGTAACAGTCATTTCTGCTGTATAAACTTCAGGTTTCAAAAAATATATGATCAGCGCCACACCAGAAAACAGGATGCCCGACAAAAGCAATGACAAAATATATTTTTTAATAAATTTCAGAAACGATACAGAAACAGCAGTGAGAAAACCTCTGCCTTCTTCCATTTGTTCCTGCAATGCCTTCCATACATTTTTTCCGGTTTCATATGAATTGTCGGATTGAACCAAACCCATACCCCTTTGTTTTTGTTAAATTTACATCATGGCCAGAACTTCAATAAATTTAAGAAATTCAGCCTGGAATCTGGCAAATATACTGATTTACCCGGCAGCGTTTCTTGCCGCCACTCCTTTCTTTATTAACAATTTGGGAGAGGATGTGTTTGGAGAATGGATGCTCATGAATTCCTATGTTTTTATAAGTGTGCATCTGGTTGGTTTTGGTCTTTCCCGCTCCATTATTGCCCATGTTTCAGCAGCCGTTGGGGAGAACGATCAGTCGAAATTATATGCCTACATAAATGCAGCTACAAGAGTTTTGGGTATTATGATGCTCACGGCAATATTGATTGGGGTGGGTATCATAACCACTCCGATGGAAAAAACCGGCTTTTTTGATGCTTATATTTGGGATACCATATCTGTCGCAACATTTCTGATCGCGTTGAAATTCCCTGAATTGTTGTTTCAAAATATATTTAAAGGTTTTGAAAAGTACAATATGGCGGCCATTTTCAATATACTCAACCGCCTTACTGCCTTGATGGTGCATTTTGTATTGGTGTACAGGGGATATTCCATTCTGGGCATTTTTGTGGGAAGCGTCGTTGTGAATTGCATTATAGTGATTATACTGGCATATGTGATCTACAAAAGATTACCCGGGTATAAGCTGCAGGTTCTAAAAATTTTCAAAGAGAGAAGGGAGCTTTATCATTTCGGATTCTGGAGCTGGCTGCAGACCATTATTGCAGTTGTGTCATTTCAGATGGATCGCTTCCTGATCGCTTATTTTCTTGGTACAGCCACCGTAACCTATTTTGTTCTGGCTACTACCATAACAAATCATCTGCACAGGGCCTTTGAAGCAGTGGTGAGCTGGTTTTTACCTAAAGTATCAAGGATAAAGGCAGCCGATCAGGATACCCAAAAGCACTTTCATACAATCCGCGCTTTTTCAGTTGGTTTTTCGTTGCTCATCATTATTGGTGTGTATCTTATCAGCGAACCCCTTTTTACGCTCTGGCTGGGGCAGGAGAAATATTCAAAAATGATCGGTTTTTTTAAATTGTTTCTCATTTTCGAAGCTTTTCTTCTCATGTCCATCGTACCTAAACTTTACCTGAATGCCATACGTTCATTAAGATTTATCACCTCTCTGGAATTTATGTACAAGTTGGGGATCATTGCCGGAATGGTTATTTTGTTTGTGTTTTACAAGACAGCTGAAAGCCTCATCTGGGGGCAGATCATTGCTTTGGTTTTATTCATGCCGCTGGAATACTATCTTGTAAATAAAAGGGTATTAAAGCAAAGTACTTTCAAGGAAAGTTTTTTGACCTTTCTGCCCACTGTGATGATCACGGGCGCAATCCTTTCTAGCCGGTGGCAAATAACTGCGCTGTTTATTGTTTTAGGCCTGCTCTTATACTGGTTTACCTATATAAGAGATAAAAACTTTAATTTTAAATTACTTGCTGAATGATACAAGATAAAACATACTACCATTTTTTCCCTTTTGTGGTATTGTATTTTTTTGCAAACAATTTTTTGCTGCCCAAAGGACTTTTATATACTGCCATTCTTTCACCCGTATTTTTTTACTGGTTGTATAAAAAACACGACCTTCCGATGCTTTTTAAATGGGGTGTTTTATTGTTGATCCCGATTCCGTTTCATTTAGCCATAGGTGTGGATTTAAAAACATATATCATTTCAACCCTGCTTATATTAACGGTTTGGATTTTTTTATTCACTGCCATCCGGGCAGTTAAAGAGATGAGCGGGTATCTGGATGATATGTTTTATAAAATATTAATAATAAATGCTGTACTTATAGTCATTGCATTGATAACTCTGCCATTTCCGGCAATAAATAAAGTTATGTGGGATCATACTCCCATTTCACCGGGTATACCCTCCTTTCCCCGTTTGAGGTTATTGGGTTATGAACCATCTCATTACGGTTTGTTGATGAGTCCGGTGTTCATTTATTTTCTGTTAAAGATGATTGTTGGAAAGTCGTCCCATCCATTGATCACCACTGCCGGAATTGCCATTCCCCTTATGTTGTCTCTCTCATTTGGTGTAATAGGTGGAATTTTCCTTGCAATGGTAATTGGCCTGGGTTGGCATTACAAAAATATTCCCGGTTCTTCCAAATCCGTTTTATTGAATTTAATGATCCTGCTTGTTATAATCCTCATCCTTTCGGGATTGTTATGGCCTTCCAATCCGGTGTTTGAAAGGATCATAAATATATTGGAAGGAACAGATACTTCCGCAAAAGCACGGTTATCCGATTCTTTTATGTTTGCGGCAGACCTGGTACAAGAGTTTAATCTCTGGACGGGAGTGGGTCCCGGTCAGGTAAAAGTACTGGCCCACGATTTTATTACCAGCCATTATGATCATAGCGGCGACCTTCCGGAAGTATTTCGTATTCCGAATTCCATGGCTGAGATGCTTGCTGTATACGGCATTTACGGGTTTACCCTTAAGATTCTGATCCAGCTATTTTTCTTCGTGCATTTAAAGATCTATAAAAATCTATATTCATTGACTTTGTTTGTATTCATTTTTATTTACCAGTTTACAGGAAGTTTTTTGACCAATGTAGCCGAGGTGGGCATCTGGGTGATAGCCTTCACCTCGCGTTTTCCTGTTTTTGAAATCACCCCGGAAAAAAGGGAGGCCTTATGAAAGTAGCTTTTATTGCCCGTTCGTCATTGTACAAAATCCGGGGCGGAGACACCACCCAGGTCGTGAAAACTGCTGATGAATTGAAAAAGCTGGGTGTTCAGGCGGAGATATTTCTGGCTTCCCAGCAGGTACCCTATGAAAAGTTTGACCTGCTTCACTTTTTCAACATCATTCGGCCTGCCGATCACCTGTATTATATCCGCAAAAGCAACAAACCCTATACAGTCAGTACCATTTACCTGGATTATGCTGAATTCGACAGGATGGGAAGGGGTTTGCTAACAAGAAGCCTGTTTAAGGGGCTTGGTAAATCAAAGAGTGAATATCTAAAAAATGTATATCGCTTTGTAAGAAAACAGGACCGCCTGGTAAGTACGGAATATCTGTTGGGTCATAAAAGAGCCATCAATAAGGTGCTGAACGGCGCATCTTTGGTATTGCCCAATTCCGAATCGGAATTCTCACGGCTGAGCCGGGATTTTGGTTTCACCGGGGATTTTGTGGTTGTTCCCAATGGTATTGACAAGCAAATTTTTAGTGAAATTCCTGAAAATATTCATAGACAGGAAAAAGTAATTTGTGTCGCTCAGATTTATGGCAGGAAAAATCAACATTCTCTTATCCAAGTTTGTAATAAACTTGGTGTTCCACTTGATATTATTGGGGAAGCGCCTCCGAATCATAAGAAATACTATGAGTATTGTAAAAAAATTGCAGGCAGAAATGTGACTTTTTATGATCATATGCCTCAGAGAGAATTAATCGGGCATTATGCATCTGCTAAAGTACATGCCCTTCCCGGCTGGTTTGAAACAACAGGACTTAGTTCGCTTGAAGCCGGGGCCATGGGCTGTAACGTAGTTGTTGGGGAAGGAGGTGACACCAGAGCCTATTTTAATAATTTAGCCTGGTTTTGTAAGGCCTATGATTTGAGAAGTATTGAGAAAGCTGTTCTAATGGCCTTGAAAAGGCCTGTTAATCCCCATTTGCGCGAGATTATCCTGAACAGATATACCTGGCAGAAAGCTGCTGAAGCAACATGCAAAGCCTACGAAAAAATATTGAACAATGGATAGACATTTGTCAATAGGTTTATTGGGGTCGAGGGGAATTCCAAACCGCTACGGGGGATATGAAGAATTTGCGGCTGTATTGGGCAGGCGTCTTGTAGAAAGAGGCCATGAAGTTTCTGTTTACACAGTTCGGGAACATCCGCTAAAAAACAAATACTGGAAGGGAATAAGAAGAATTCTGATACCGAATCCCGAAACACGTGTTGGAACATTCGGCCAGTTTATTTATGATTTATTGTCTAACCTCGACAGCAGCAAAAGAAACTTTGACATTGTATATCATCTGGGATACACAAGCGATTCTATCTGGTATTTAATCTGGGCAAAACAAAGTATACATATAGTAAACATGGATGGCCTTGAATGGGCACGCTCAAAATACAATATTGCTGTCCGAAGGTTTCTTAAATTTGCAGAAGCTCTTGCTACCAGGCGAAGTAAAGTTCTTATATCAGATTCTCATCCCATCAAAGAATACCTGGAGAATAAATATAAAACTCCCGTGAAGTACCTTACTTATGGTGCGGATATTCCGGATCATTTTTCAAAACTGGTCCCTCAAAATTATAATTTGACGCCCGGGCGTTATGATCTTATTGTTTCCCGCATCATACCGGACAATAACATTGAAACTGCCATTAAAGCAAAAATAAAGTCAAAAGATGGCATACCCCTGGTTATCATTGGTAATAATAACCGCTACAAGAAAAAGTTGATCCGCCAATACAGAAATGAACGCAATGTGATCTTTCTTGATCCTGTCTATGAAAAAAATATTCTTAACAGTTTGAGAAGATTTTGCAGGTTTTATATACACGGACATTCTGTGGGAGGTACCAATCCTTCACTGCTGGAAGCCATGGCCTGCGGATGCAAAATCAGCGCTCACCGGAATGCCTTTAATCGGGCGGTGCTGGGGAAAGATGCCTTGTATTTTTCTTCGGCTGCCGAATTAAGTCGAATCCTGGCAAATAACGATGTTTCTGAATATAACATCCGGATAAAGAATAATCTGGAAAAGATCAGGAGACATTATAACTGGGAAATCATAAGTAGTGGTTATGAAAAAATGTTTAAGGAAGCACTCGATCCTTCCTGAGATGATTACCTGGCTCTGGACTTTGTTGTGGTTCATGCTTCCGGTATCGAAAAGGGGAACGACTGTTGTTTTGTGGTTGCTGGGATTGTGTGTTATTATCCGATCGATAATCCAAAGACCGCATATCAATAAAAAACAGTCCATAACGGGTTTACTTCTATTGATACTTTTTCTATGGCATGCCAACAGTTTGATATTTGACCCCAATTTTGAGGAGGTCAAAGCAAGCCTTGTCAGAAAACTTTCCTTTATTGTGTTTCCTTTCATTTTAATTCTTGGTAATTCCAGTATCAAGGATCCCCAAAGATGGGCTTTAAGGGGATTTTATGCCGGACTCATCCTTACAGGTATTCAGATGCTTTTAAGGGCTATCATCAGATCCTTGCACGGAATTGACCTGGATTACTGGATGTACCATGAATTTGCAGCCCCGTTTCAATTTGGCGCCATCTATTTTTCCTGGTATTTATCCATTGCACTTATATCTCTTATTTATCAAAGGCAAGAACCGTTTGTTGAACAATTCCGATATCCTTTGCTGATCTTTTTCCTTTTGTTGTTGCTTTTATCAGCTTCAAAACTGTTTGTATTGATCACCGGGTCTGTTGTGATTGTAAAGATGTTATCCAAACTTCAAAAAAAGAAAAGAGCAAGGGCTTTGATTTTGTTATTAATTCTAATCATTGGAGGTTCCGTGCCTATATATGAGAGGATCAGTGAGCTGAAAAACATCAGTCCCAAAATTGCCTTTCAGGATGAATACGCCTACGATACTCCTTTTAACGGATTTACCTTGAGATTGCTTCAATGGAGACTTGGTTTTGAAATACTGGATGATAACAATGCGTGGCTCCAGGGAACCGGTATAGGAAGCCGGCAGGAAATCCTTAACAGGTATTATAAAAAATATAATGTTTATACCGGTAATCCAAGACTTGGGGACAGAGGCTATCTGGGATATAATTTTCACAATCAGTTTGTAGAGACAACTGTTGGAACAGGCATACCTGGATTAATCATCCTTTTGTCAATAGTTATATATGGAATACTCTGCATGCGTAGAAAACTATTTTTTCCTCTATTTGTTTACATTGTTACCCTGTTGTTTTTTATGACAGAATCAGTTCTTGAAAGACAAGCCGGGATTATGATGTTCTGTTTGATCATTCTCGCAAACAGGAATGGTTTAAAATCTTATGATGATGGCTGATATCTTTAGAAAATATTGCAAAGATAATCTTGTTGGTGCTTTCACTGAAGCCTGGATGACCCCAACATACAAGCCGATGTACAAGGATAACCTTACAATCGTATACAACCGGTTTTTAAAAAGGAGCTTTGATGTTGTAACAGCCACAATTTTATTGTTGGGAATTTTCTCCTGGCTTTTTCCTGTGATTGCCCT
>CAYNPZ010000171.1:0-8132 GCA_964399175.1 uncultured Bacteroidales bacterium
ACTTCCTGATGGTCCTGTTCTTTCACAAATTCCACCATCAGGTTTCTACAAAGCAAAACCTTCGGACTGATGGCCAGTTTAAGCATCTGCCCGTAAACTGCTTTTTTGGAGGCACGATCATAATCCCTGTTTTTCTTCATATTTTTTTGATAAGCCAACCAGTTTGAAAGCAGGATAAAAGGATAAACCAGGGGAAAGAAAGCCAATGAGGAAGGCTTAATGTGGGTGATATGGACTTTTTTTATCTTAAAACCGGCCAGTTTGGCAAGTACCCTCAGCTTCTGAATGCCTATGAGAAAGAGGTGACCAAAATAAATCTCGCTGGTTATCTGTTGTTGTGACATCCAAATGCTATCCAGTTCATTGGGTGGCATCCTGGACCCCGACCGCTCACTTTCTGCCATTAAATAGCTCAGTCTGGAACGGATGCTTGAATAATTCGGAGTGGTTATAAGCAACATCCCCTGTCTCTTTAATACCCGGTTGAATTCCTTCAAAGCTTCAAACTGGTCACTGAAATGTTCTATCCCTTCCTGGCAGATAAAACCATCTGCGGATTTGTCTTCCTGTGGTATGCCCGTTTTGATGTTGGCCCTTTCACATTCAATATTTTCCACATCAAAATATTCCGGGAACAGATCGTAAGCCAGGGGTTCGGCCCCGATCTCTTTCAGCAGCCTTGAAGTGACCCCGTTGCCGGCAGGAAAATCTACAATTCTTTTGCCCTGAAAACGTCCCTGGTTATTCAGTAAGAACCGCTTTACATAATATTTGATGCTTTTGGGGTTGTCTTCGTAATTCATATAACCGTTGTTTAACTGATCTGCTTCTTAATACAATCCTTTGGTTTTAATGTTAAAAATGCTCATTTTTGTTACCAAAGACGGTTTTATCACAATAAGCCTTCAACAAAACACGAAAATACTCAAAATGATGATCAATCCTATTCAAAAAATCCACCGTTTCTTTATAATTGTTATCCTCATGTCGTTTTTATCCGCGGGATGCCAAAAAACTGCCCCTGAAGCCGGATGGCCTGAAATTACCCATGAAACCAAACCCTGGACCCGCTGGTGGTGGATGGGAAACAGCCTCCAGTCCGAAACCCTGCCGGAAGTGATGAAGCAATATCAGCAGGCCGGCCTGGGAGGCCTCGAAATAACCCCTATTTACGGTGTTAAAGGCTATGAAGACCGGTTCGTGGACTACCTTTCTCCTCAATGGACGGGATTACTCAGTCAAACATTACATATTGCCGATTCCCTGAACCTGGGTATAGATATGGCCAACACTTCGGGATGGCCGTTTGGCGGCCCGTGGATAGGACCGGAACATGCCTGCAAGCGGCTGGTATACAAAAAATACCAGTTTGACGGCGGTAAGGAAATACAACATGAAATCTTACATGAACAAAAACCTTTCGTAAGCGCTGTACGAAACGAATTAAGCATAAATGAGATCCAGTATCCCGTAAGCAGCAACGACAGCCTGCAGCAACTGGCCCTGGCGCAGGTACGGTATCTCCGGGAACTCCCATTGATCAGCCTGATGGCATATTCCGACAACAACGATACAATAAACCTAACCGATAAGGTTAATGAAAATAACATGCTTTCCTGGAATGCACCATCCGGAAAATGGGAAGTGTATGCCGTCTTCCAGGGCTGGCACGGAAAGATGGTGGAAAGAGCCGGACCCGCAGGCGAGGGCAATGTAATCGATCATTTCTCTGAGGATGCCCTCCGGCAACATTTGCATGCCTTTGATACGGCCTTTGCGGGAGAAAACATTCAATCCATCCGCGCCTTTTTCAACGATTCCTACGAAGTGGATGATGCTCTGGGGTCCTCGGATTTTACACCGCAATTTTTCGAGGTCTTTCAAAAACGCAGAGGTTACGACCTGCGGGCACACCTGCCGGCACTTTTCGGTGAGGCAGAAGAAGAAAAGCACGGCAGGATATTGTGCGATTACCGCCATACCATATCCGACCTTCTGCTGGAAGAATTCACCCGGCCCTGGAAGAAATGGGCCCATGAAAACAATGCCATCATAAGAAATCAGGCGCACGGTTCTCCCGCCAACATCCTTGACCTGTACGGTGCAAGCGATATACCCGAAACAGAAGGCACCGACCTGATGCGCATAAAATTTGCTTCATCCGCGGCTCATCTGACAGGAAAAAATTTAACCTCTGCTGAAGCCTGCACCTGGCTGGATGAACATTTCCGGGCTACATTAGGTGACGTTAAGAAAAATATTGACCGGTATCTGCTTGGAGGGGTCAATCATATTGTTTACCACGGTACTCCATACTCCCCTCCTGACGAACAATGGCCGGGCTGGCTGTTTTACGCAGCCGTGCATTTCGGACCAACCAATCCGATATGGAACGATTTCCCTGCTTTGAACCACTATATAACCCGTTGCCAGTCATTTCTTCAAACCGGCAAACCCGACAACGACCTGCTGCTTTACTTTCCCATATACGACCGATGGTCAAACCCTTCAGACCGGCTGCTGGAACATTTTGATGGGGGTGCTGAAGGCACTTCAGCCCGGGAGCTTGGCATAAAACTTCACAACCAGGGCTATACATTTGATTTTGTGTCTGATCGTCAGATCACCACCCTTTCCTTCAAAAATGAGCAGATAACAGCACAGGAGAGCCGCTATCAGGCAATAGTGGTCCCCGAAACTGAATACATGCCTGTTGAAACGATCCAGCACCTGTATGATCTGGCAAACAAAGGCGCTAAAATCATATTTGCCGGTGCATTGCCAGATGATGTTCCCGGATTTGGCAATATCGAAAAACGGCAGGAGCAATACCGGGAATTCAAAACAAAACTTGATTTTTCCTCTTTAGATAATGCCATGGACAAGGCCGGGGCAGGCTCGGGAGCTTTCTTTAAAGGAAAACCGGTAAATGAAATCCTTACCGCCAATGATGTTCATCCTGAACCGATGGTAAAAGACAGCTTGTGGTTTATACGGAGAAAACAGGCTCACGGCCATACTTACTTCATTTTAAACAGAAGCAGCAAAAACATCGACCAATGGATCAGGCTGAAAAAACAAGCCGCGTCGGTAGTATTGTACGATCCGATGAATGACCGGTACGGAAAAGCCGCAACCCGGAAAGACGGCTCCGTTTATCTTCAGCTCAATCCCGGGGAATCCTGTATTCTGAAAACCTATAACAGGGAAGCCGGGGTCGAAGATTATCCTTATATGGATAAGAACGGTAGACCTGTACCCATAAAAGGAAGCTGGAAGATCAGTTTTATCGACGGAGGCCCCCGAATACGGTCTCAGGTGAAAACGGAACACCCGGAGTTCTGGACAGAATTCAACGGAAATGCATATTCCAGCTTCTCCGGTATGGCTTCCTACACAACATCCTTTAAATCTTCTGAATTACCGGAAGCAGAGGCCTGGCTCCTTGATCTTGGAAAAGTTCGCGAAAGCGCCCACATCTTATTAAATGACAAGAAAACAGGGACTTGCATCAAATCTCCATTTCAACTGATAATTAGAAAGGACCAGATCAAAGAAAACAATACACTGGAGGTCAGAGTAAGCAACCTGATGGCCAACCGGATTGCTTATATGGACAAGCAGGGAATACACTGGAAAAAATTCTATAACATCAATTTCCCGGCAAGGAAAAAGGAAAATATAGGCCAAAACGGGCTGTTTACAGCAGCCGGATGGAAACCTTTTGATTCCGGTCTACACGGGCCGGTGACCTTAACCCCTTTATCATTTAAAACACTTTCTTCCAGAACAGAATAATTTTTGCTCAATATTTATTCAATTTGTTTTGTCGGATCAAAAATAATTTCTACTTTTACACCCTGAAAACAGAAAAGGCTCATGTGGCAAAGTCATACAAATATTTCCTTTTTTTATTTCTTCTTTTATTTTGGAAGATAAGGGGATTATTTGTATAGATTGCAAACAGATAAGATACAAATAATCCCGGAGAAATTCGGGATTATTTTTTTGTAAATCATTAAAATCAGGAACTATGTGCATCCACACCTTTACATTTTTCTTTTACGGCTTTTTTAACAACTACTTCTATTTTTTTATAGAGTAAAGGGATGGATATTATAGGATATGATGTAGCTATAATTGAAATCCCGAGGAACTTTCCCCGGGATTTTTTTTGGCAGTGAACCATTAGTCAGAAACCTAAGTCAAAATTAAACCATGAGAAAATGAAACAAGTAAGTACAGAACCAATCCGGGTAGCCATTCAGGGCGGCTATGGAGCTTTCCACGAAATTGCCGCATTGCATTACTTTGAAAAGGACAATGTCGATATAGTACCGGGTCAAACCTTCAGCCAGTTGCTTAAGAATCTGGCGAATCAGCATGCAGACTATGGCATCATGGCCATCGAAAACATGGTGGCAGGCAGCATCATACCCAACTATAAGCTTCTCAAAGATTCCAATATGAAGATCGTTGGTGAGATTTACCTGCGTATCAAGCAAAATCTTGTAGCTTTAACCGGTCAGACGATCGATGACATCGAAGAAGTCTACTCCCATTCAATGGCATTGCTGCAATGCCAGGATTTCTTCGAACAGCATCCCACCATCCGTTATATTGAAAGTCCTGATACTGCATTAAGCGCCAAACATATAAGAGATAATGAATTAAAAGGTGTAGGTGCCATATCCAGTGAACAGGCAGCAGTACGGTATGATCTGGAGGTAATCAAAGCGGGTATAGAAAGCAATAAAAAGAACTATACCCGCTTTTTGATTTTAAAAGACCGTAACGGGGATAATGAGGAGGAAAAAGATGTCAACAAATCTTCCCTGACCTTTGCCCTGGCCCATAAAATCGGCAGCCTGTCAAAAGTATTGTCTATATTTTCATTTCACCACATCAACCTTTCGAAGATCCAATCGTTACCCATTATTGGAAAGGATTGGGAATACCAGTTCTATGTTGATGTGGAATTCGACGATTACGAAAGGTACCAGCAGGCCCTGAGCGCTGTTGCGCCGTTTACTAGCGGACTGGAAATTCTGGGAGAATACAAACGCGGAAAATCCATCATATAAAGGGGGATAAATTATGATTATCAAACCGGCAGACCGATTGCATACTGTTAAAGAATACTATTTCTCCAAAAAGCTCAAGGAGATCGCCCGGATGCGCGCAGATGGCAAGCCGGTGCTGAATCTCGGCATCGGAAGCCCCGACCGGCCACCCTCAGAAGAAGTGATTCAAACCCTTCAACGTGAAGCAGAAAAGGATCATGCACATGGATACAAGGGTTATGTCGGCTTACCGGAGCTCCGCAATGCTTTTTCGGAATGGTATAAACGGTATTATAACGTAATACTCGATCCGGACAAAGAAATCTTACCGCTGATCGGCTCCAAGGAAGGAATCCTATACATCTCCATGGCTTTCCTCAATCCCGGTGACGGAGTACTGATCCCGGACCCCGGATATCCTACCTATCAGGCTGTGTCCCAACTTATGCAGGCCGATATTCTGACCTATGATCTCGATGAGCAAAACCACTGGACACCCGACTTTGAAAAACTGGAGCAAAGGGATCTCAGCAATGTCAAGCTGATGTGGGTCAATTATCCCAACATGCCAACAGGAGCAACGGCTTCAGCGGATTTGTTCGCCAAACTGGTTGAATTTGGCCGCAAACATCATATTCTGATATGTAACGACAATCCCTACAGCTTCATCCTGAATGAAAACCCCCGAAGCATCCTGAAAGCAGACGGTGCGAAAGAAGTGGCCATTGAGCTCAATTCGCTCAGCAAATCCCACAATATGGCCGGCTGGCGGGTAGGTATGCTTGGCGGGAAAGATGAATACATTCAAACTGTGCAGAAAGTGAACTCGAATGTGCACTCAGGAATGTTTTACGCGGTACAGCAGGCTGCCGTTAAAGCCTTGCAGCTACCGGATGAATGGTACCGGGAGCTGAACAGCATGTATCAAAAGCGACGCACGATCGTCCGGGAAATCTTTGATCTGTTAAACTGCAACTATTCCAAAGATGCCACCGGTCTGTTCGTATGGGCCAAAATACCTGATGAGGCAGAAGATGCGGAAACATTATCTGAAGAAATACTGCATCAGGCCAACGTGTTCATCACACCAGGCTTTATTTTCGGGGAAAACGGCAAAAGATACCTGCGCATTTCTCTGTGCAGCAATGAAAACGATTTACAGGAAGCAAAATCACGAATTCGTCAAACGATAAACTAAATAGCTATGGCAGAAAAACTAAATCTAGAGCCTTTCACCTTACCGGGCTTGAAAACCGAACGGCCCCTGGTCATTTCCGGGCCTTGCAGTGCCGAAACTGAAGAGCAAGTGCTGGATACAGCAAGAAAACTGTCAAAAAACGGAGTTCAAATCTTTCGAGCTGGGATATGGAAACCTCGTACAAGACCGTCGGGCTTCGAAGGCCACGGTTCAAAAGCACTTAAGTGGCTGCAGAAAGCCAAGCAGGAAACGGGAATGTATATGGCTACCGAAGTGGCCAACGTCAAACATGTTTATGAAGCTCTAAAATACGGGGTGGACATTTTATGGATAGGAGCGCGGACTTCAGCCAACCCTTTTGCGGTACAGGAAATAGCCGATGCCCTCAAGGGAGTGGATATTCCCATCATGGTTAAAAACCCGATCAACCCGGATGTTAACCTGTGGCTTGGTGCCATCGAACGCATCAACCATGCCGGCATTACCAAGCTGGCAGCCATTCACAGGGGTTTCTCGAGCTATGAAAGTTCCATCTACAGAAATCCCCCACAATGGGAAATACCCATTGAACTGAAACGTAAAGTTCCCGAACTCCCCATTATCACAGATCCCAGCCACATCTGCGGAAACTGGGAAAACCTGTTTGATATCTCGCAGAAGGCTATGGACCTCAATTTCGAAGGGCTGATCATTGAATCGCACCACAATCCTGAAGAGGCCTGGAGCGATGCCAAACAGCAGATAACACCCGAGGAGCTCAAAACCATGCTGGATAAGCTGGTGCTCAGAACTGAAGAGCTGGACAAGGAACAGCAGGGCACCATTGAAGAGCTGCGCGTTCAGATCGATAAATACGACGACATGGTCATCAATACACTCCAGAAACGTATGGAAATGGCTGAAAAGATCGGCCGTTACAAGAAGGAGAACAACATCACCATTCTGCAGACGAAACGATGGGATGAGATCCTTAACAAGCGGATCAAGCAGGGTAAGATGAAGAACCTTTCCCCCGATTTCATTACGAAAATTTTCCGGGCCATTCACCAGGAATCCATCAACCATCAGGAAAAGATCATGAGCCAGGTGGAAAAGGAGATGCAGGAAAAAAAGAATGAATGATTAAGGCTAAGACTGAAGCTAAGAGCAGAAGCTTCACTTTCGGCAATTGGAGCTGGGAAATTGTCAAATGGTTACATTGTCACATTGTTGGAATGAGGGTAAGGCTAAGGCTGAGGCGAAGGTTAAGACCAGAGAATTTACATGTGGCATTTATATCTGGGAATTGTTAAATTGTTGGAATGAGGTGAAGGCTGAGGTTATTGGATTTAAGAGTTTAGCAGTCTTTTTATGGGCAGCTCATCCAAAATCTTGCATGGAATAAAACCCTGAAAGGGTGAAATAGTAATAGCCCAGTCCGGCAACTGCCGGATGGGTTAAGGTTAACCTAACCTTAAAGCGCTCCAACTGTCTATCTTTATTAGAGCACGAAACAATACTGGAGCGCAATTGGTGAACCATTAAAAAATTGAATAATTGAGTGATGGAATGATGACACCATAACAACTAGTAATTTTTCAAGCGATGATCAATTTAGCTACAACCAACCCGGGACACGAGACACGAAACCCGGGACAATCTATTGGCTCTGGGCTCTATGCTCTGAGCCATCTTTCGGGACCCGAGACAATCGCCCTGCTCTTCACTCTATGCTCCAATCCCTTTGCCCTTAGCCTTATTCAATCATTTGATTATATTCGCATCTGAAATTTTAAAAAAATACGACACTTAACCACTAACAGCAAAACAGAAAAGTCATACTATGAAAATACTCGTTATCGGTGCCGGCAATATGGGCGCATGGTTTGTAG
>CAYNPZ010000172.1:0-8109 GCA_964399175.1 uncultured Bacteroidales bacterium
CATAATTTCTCCGAATGTGACCACATGATTTTGCATAAGGCTTATATTTGGTTATGAATTAATATTTTCATTTTCTTTACCGCATCAAAACTGAAAATAGGCTTTCGCATTATGATAGCAGATGTTTTGCACCATCTCTCCAATGAAATCATAATCTTCCGGCAGAAGACCGTTTTCAATATCTCTGCCCAGCATATTGCAAAGAATTCTGCGGAAATAATCATGCCTGGAATATGAAAGAAAGCTCCTGGAATCGGTCAGCATGCCTACAAAACGGCTCAATAGCCCCAGATTGGAAAGCACATCCATCTGTTCTTCCATTCCCCGGATGTTATCATTAAACCACCATGCCGGGCCCATCTGCATTTTTCCGGGAACCGAGCCATCCTGGAAGTTCCCGATCATAGAACCGATCACCTCATTATCATTGGGATTGATGTTATAGATGATGGTCCTGGTTAGCTTGTCCTGCATATCAAGATTATCGAAAAAACGTGACATGGCGTAAGCAACCGGCTGGTCTCCTATCGAATCAAATCCGGTATCTTTGCCCAGCTTTTCATACATGCGCGTGTTGTTGTTCCTCATAGCTCCATAGTGAAACTGCTGCACCCATCCTTTTTCATGGTTCATCACTGCCAGCTCATGGAGCATAGCCATTTGAAACTTGCGTGCCTGCTCAGTGGTCACAGGCTTGCCGGAGCGGGCATTGTTAAAGATGCCGATGATTTCGCTTTCTGTATAATCACAGTCATAAAAGGTATCAATCCCGTGATCGGAACTCTTGCACCCAACGCTGTCGAAAAAATCATGACGTTTTCGAAGTGCTGTTATCAATTGTTCCAAATTGTTGATGCTGACATCTGAAACTTTTTCAAGCTTATCGATATAACTGTTGAAATCATCTATGTTTTGAATGGCCAACATCTGATCCGGCCTCCAGGTAGGATACACATTGACAGGTATCTGATTGTTATCGCGAATCTTTTGATGATATTTCAGGTTATCTACCGGATCATCAGTGGTACATACCGTTTCCACGTTCCACTTTTTCACGAGGTTCAGCGTTGAATATTCTTTTTGCTGTAGTTTTTTATTGGCTTCCTCGTAGATTTCTTCAGCGGTATCCGGATTAAGCAGTTTGTCAATGCCAAATGACTGTTTTAGTTCCATATGCGTCCAGTGATAAAGGGGATTTCGCATGGTATGGGGTACCGTTTCTGCCCATTTCATGAATTTTTCAAAATCCTTGACATTACCTGTGCAGTATTTTTCCGGCACGCCGTTTGTGCGCATAGCCCTCCATTTATAATGATCGCCACCTAACCATATCTCAGCCAGATTTTTGAACTGTTTGTCTCCGGCAATTTCATCTGGCGGTAGATGCGTATGAAAATCAATGATCGGCATGGATTTGGCATATTCGTGGTAGAGTTTCTCTGCCGTCTTGTTTTCCAGCATAAAATTTTCATGTATGAGTGTTTTCATGGCTACTATATTTTATGGATTTTCATTTTGTTTGTTGAAAAGACATCTCTTGACCCCGAGTTCCAGTCCGCGGAGCTCAGCCAGGGCTTTCATCCTTCCGATCAGGGAATAGCCCGGGTAATATGTCTTGTTGATATCATCCAGCATTTTGTGTCCGTGATCCGGGCGCATTGGAATCTCCCAATTCTCAAGACCTGCCTGCTTTCTTCTTTTTTCTTCAAGATGCAATTCCCTGATTACCTGGTATAGGTCAATATCACCCTCGAGGTGATGATCTTCTAAAAAGTTACCTTCTTTATCCCTTTTGACATTCCGAATATGCGCGAAATGAATCCGATGGCCCAAATTATGGGTTATATCCACCAGATCGTTAAAATGACCTGCACCGTATGAACCTGTGCAAACCGTCAGGCCATTGTATTCAGAATCAACAGCATGAATAATGTCTAATGCATCCTTTTGTGTACTGACGATTCTGGGTAATCCAAAAAGGGAAAATGGCGGATCATCGGCGTGTATGGCCAGCTTAACTTTCGATTGCCCGGCAACAGGAACAATTTCCCGGAGAAAATAAAACAGATGGGATTTCATGGTATCCCGGTCAATATGTGAATAGCTTTTTAACATTTCCCGGATGTCTTCCACTTCATATTTTTCCTCTGTTCCCGGCAATCTAAGCAGGAGGCTGTCGGTAAGCTCTTTTCTCCCATTTTCATCCAGATTGCTGAAATATTGCTCCGCTTCATTCAGAATTTTTTCCGAATAGGATTCTCTGGCCCCCGGCCTTTTTAAGATGAAAAGATCAAAGGCAGCAAAAGCTTTCATGTCGAATCTTGGAGCTATTGTTGACTCCGGGGATTCCCAGTTCACTTTAGTCCTTGTCCAGTCGAGCATGGGGATGAAGTTGTAACATACCGTTTTAATTCCACAATCACCAAGGTTTTTTATGGTTTGCTTAAAATTTTCTATGTATTGATGATAATTTCCGGTTTGTTTTTTGATGTCACCATGTACCGGCACGCTTTCAACCACATCCCAACTGAGGCCTTGCTGCTGAATGAGGTTTTTCCGTTTCATAATTGCATCAGTACTCCATACCTCCCCGGCAGGAATGGAATGCAAAGCCGTCACTACTCCTGTTGCTCCGGTTTGCCTTATATCTTTCAGGCTTACCGGGTCATCGGGTCCAAACCATCGCAGTGTATGTTTCATAATCTCCTATTTATTCACGACAGGTTGAATATCTTTGTAACTTCCTCCTGTCTGTCGTTCGGACAAACCGGTTTTTTTAAGGAATTTAGGGAAACCCCGGATCAGACTCCGCTCCAGGCGCTAAATCCTCCGTCAACCGGTATTACAGTACCGGTTACAAAACTTGAAAGATCAGAAACCAGGAAAAGGGTGGTTCCCACCAGTTCTTCAACCTCGCCAAATCTCCCGAATGGAGTATTGTCAATAATCTTTTTACCTCTTTCTTTCAGATTACCCTGTTCATCTTTCAGCAGGAACCTGTTCTGATTGGTGAGAAAGAAGCCGGGAGCCATAGCATTCACCCTTATGCCGGTTTCTGCAAGGTGCACAGATAGCCATTTGGTAAAGTTTGTAATGGCTGATTTAGCTGCTGAGTATGCCGGTACTTTGGTTATGGTGGTGATCGCGGCCATAGAAGAAATATTCAATATGTTGCCTTTTTCCTTCTCAAGCATATCTTCCCCAAAGACCATGATGGGCAGCAAAGAACCTTTAAAATTCAATGCATAGACAAAATCAAAACCCTCCATGGACATATCAAAGAAAGATCCTTTCAGATCGGAAAGGTCTTCTTTTTTAAGGATTTCTTTATCTGTAGTGCCCTTAGGAGAGTTACCACCTGCGCAGTTAATAAGCACATCAATGGTACCTAGATCCTTGTTGATTTGATTTTTCACTTCCCTTAGATTATCTTTATCCAAAACATCAGCTTTGTAAGGCTGGGAAGCGGTTTGGTATTCATTTTGTACCTCATCTGACAGTTTTTTGGCGCCATCATAATCCATTTCCAGGATTGCTGTTTTGGCTCCAACAGAAGCCAGACCTTTTATTAGCGCAGAACCGATGATTCCTGCACCTCCTGTAATGACACAGGTTTTGCCTTTTAAATCATTGAAATTAGTCTGTTTCATAGCGTATTGGATATATTTTGATGGTTAACATTTTCTTTTATGATGATCTCGATCGGAAGTTTGTATTCTTTCTCCACCGGTTTATTTAATACCAGGGAATTAAAAAGGGTTCTGACGCTTAAATAGCCCTGATCGAATGGTTTTTGGCTGATCAGATAATCTATGGTTTCGTTTTCCAGATGGATCAGGTTCTCTTCAATAAGATCATAACCGATCAGATAAAGGCTTAGGTTGTTCTCCTCAAGAAACCGGGCAATTTTAAAAGCTTTGGAATTGCTTACAAAGATGCCCCCGGTTGTTGGATGGTTTCTAATATGATCTTTAAGTTTTTGGGTTAAGGTGCTGTAATTGTTGCTTGTGATGCTAAGGACACTAATCCGTTTATGGTCATTGAAAATGGCCTCAAAGCCTTTTTGTCTGTTTATGAGGTGGGGGTGCGTATCAACGGATCTGGCCGGATGTACAACAAGTACTTCCTCTCCATCAGAAAGGCAGTTCTTCATGAGCTTTCCCGCTACCTTGCCGCTTTGATTGTCATCCTGACCTATAAAGGATAGGTTGTTCCTTCCTTCGAGATCGGAATTAACAATTACATAAGGTATCCCATTCTGGTCGCAGTATTCCAGCAGTCGTTCGCTTTTTTCCGAAAATACCGGAGCCAGAATTACACCGTCGGGTTCGTATTTAATAATTTGGTCTATAGTTTGCCTGAACGATTCCTTATCAAACTGATCGAACAGAAACTTTTTATTGGTAACTCCAAGATGGCTGATTTCAGAAGTAGCCTTGTCGATGCCTATGATCGGACTCTGCCAGAATGAACTTTCATACTGGGCTGCTGGTATGCAAACTGCCAACTTATAAGTTTTACCCGATGCCAGTCTTCTTGCGGATAAATCCGGCTCGTAGTTGAGTTCCTCGATTATTTGCTGAATTTTGCGCCTGGTGATTTCTGATACTTCCCCCCGGTGATGAATGACACGATCAACCGTTCCATGAGAAACACCTGCCATCTCTGCAATATCCTTGATACGTGCCTTGCCTTTGTCCATAACGGGATGATTTTAGCAATTCCGTGTCCGTGCACGACAAATATATAAAATATTCCCCGTTTGCGTACACGTTTTGAATTTTTCATAAAATAATCGTATTTTCATGCCAAAAATAAGCCATGCCTGTACAGGCCGAAGGGACCAATTATTTTGGAACACAGATATTTCCGGTTAATGTCAGTAGGGTTTATTACCAGGAAGGAATCAGCCATCCCTACGATCTTACCCACATATTGCATTATCATGATTTTACCGAAATTGTGGTGATCCTAAAGGGTAGCGGTATTCACGAGGTGGAAGGCCAGCAATATAAGATTTCCGCCGGGGATGCTTTTGTTCTGCAGGATTACCAGAAACATCAGTTTATAGAGGCCAGCGAGGTGGAGATTGTAAACGTGATGTTCGATCTTAAGAAAAGGCCGGACATGCTCGATCTTGGTGAGATAAAAAAGCTACCCGGATACAATGCGCTTTTTATTCTTGAACCCCGGTACCGCAATTCCCGGCAGTTCAAAAACAGGCTGCAACTCAACCGCAGTGAGCTCGCCAAAGTGGAATTCATCCTGAACTCCATGTTTTGGGAACAAAATCATAAAGAAACCGGTTATGAAACCATTCTGAGGAATCTCCTGGAGGATCTGATCATTCTTATGTCGCGCCAGTATTCAAAAATTGAAACCCATGAAGCCCGCGCACTAATAAGAATAGGTGAAGTGATCGAGTACCTGGAGCAAAATTATCGATCGAGGATTTACCTGGATCAGATGGCTGAACGGGCTTGCATGTCGAAACGCCATTTTCACCGCATCTTCAGGAACGCTACCGGAGATTCTCCCCTGGATTATCTCATACAGATCAGGCTTCAGAAAGCCAGAGAGCTGCTTCGTACAACATGCCTCCCCGTTTCAGATGTAGCCTATGATGTGGGATTTTCCGATGTGAACCATTTCATCAAAAAATTCAGGAAACACCTTCAGGTAACTCCCCATAAATACAGGATGAATTTTGAGTAGTTGATTTGGCATGATCACCCCATTTTTTGTCATGATTGTTGTTTCATGGTAAAACATCAATCCTTAATTTTGAAGGTAACGTTCAAATTGATGCGTGGCACAGGGATGAATTCACTTATTAAATCACGATATCAACCCAAATTTATAAATCCCTTAATTTAAATCGTTATGAACAGAACTGTAACTTTAATCACTGGATGGATTTTTCTTCTGTTCCTGGTATCCTGCGATACCGGCAGCCAGAAGGAAGAACCCGAACTTTCTGAAGAAAAGAAAGGAACCTACTGGGATTATACGCTCCCAAGCGGGGAAAGAGCCGAGAAATTGCTTTTCAAAATGACGCTGGAGGAAAAAGTTTCACAGCTAACCTACAACAGCGCAGCCATCCCGCGGCTGGATGTGCCTCAATATAACTGGTGGAGTGAAGCCTTACATGGTGTTGCAAGGTTCAGCAGGACCACTGTTTTCCCCCAGGCCATCGGACTGGGAGCAACTTTTGATCCCGATCTTGTAAATCGCGTGGCAACTGCCATTTCGGATGAAGGCCGGGCGCTTTATCATGCTGCCCAGGAGAAAGGCAACAAAGGGCAATATCAGGGTTTAACCTACTGGTCGCCCAATGTGAATATATTTCGTGATGCCCGTTGGGGCAGGGGCCAGGAGACCTATGGAGAGGATCCCTATCTGTCGGGTATCATTGGCAGTGCTTTTGTGAAAGGCATACAGGGCGATCATCCCGAATACCTGAAAGCCGCAGCCTGTGCCAAGCACTATGTAGTGCACAGCGGTCCGGAAGCATTGCGCCATGAGTTCGATGCCAAAGCAGGCCCGAAAGATATGTACGAAACCTACCTTCCTGCATTTAAATCGCTTGTAGATGCCGGCGTGCAGGGTGTGATGTGTGCCTATAACCGTACCAACAGCAAACCCTGCTGCGGAAGCAAACCCCTTCTGGTGGATATTCTTAGGGAAGACTGGAATTTTAATGGGTATATTGTATCCGACTGCTGGGCGCTGAATGACATTCATGCCAATCACAATTACACTGAAACGCCTGTTGAGTCTGCCGCCCTGGCCATTAATAGTACGGTAAACCTGAACTGCGGCAATACCTACCCCCATCTTACCGAGGCCGTGGAAAAAGGACTGGTGGAAGAAGCCGCCATTGATTCCGCCCTGAAAACACTCCTGGAGATCCGTTTCAAACTGGGACAGTTTGACCCGCCTGAAATGAATCCCTATACTTCCATATCTACCGATGTGGTCAACTCTGATGAACACCGGCAACTGGCACGGGAGGCCGCCCAAAAATCGATGGTGCTGCTGAAGAATGAAAACAACACCCTGCCATTGGAAAAAGATCTGGATATGGTGTATGTGACCGGACCCAATGCCACCGATCAACAGGTATTGCTGGGCAATTATTATGGATTGTCCGATAATTTGGTTACCATTCTGGAAGGCATCGTAGGGAAAACAGAACTGGGTAACAGCGTTCGCTACAAACAGGGTGTGCTTTTGGACCGTGAGAATGTCAATCCCATTGACTGGGCTTCCGGCACAGCCTCACAAGCCGATGCTACCATTGCCGTCATGGGCATTAATCCGCTGCTGGAAGGCGAAGAAGGGGAATCCCTAGCCTCTCCCAGTAAAGGTGACCGTCCGCAGATTGGCCTGCCCCAGCATCAATTGGAATATATCAAAAAGCTGAAAGCCGATAATTCCAATCCGGTGATTGTGGTCCTGACCGGCGGCAGCCCTATTGCTGTGCCGGAAGTTCATGAGATCGCCGATGCGGTGATTTTTGCCTGGTATCCCGGCGAACAGGGTGGCAATGCCGTTGCCGATATCCTTTTCGGAGATGCAGTTCCTTCTGGTAAGCTTCCGATTACATTCCCCAGATCCACGGATCAGCTTCCTCCTTATGAGGATTACAACATGGAAGGCAGGACCTACAAGTACATGGATGAAGTACCCCTGTATCCTTTTGGCTTTGGCCTGACTTATACCAGTTTTGAGTTTAGCGATCTGCAGCTCTCGGCCGACGAAATTAAAAAGGGAGAATCGGTGCAGGCCCAGGTGACCCTTACCAATACCGGTGACATGAGTGCCGAAGAAGTGGTTCAGCTATTTCTTACCGATGTTAAAGCATCTTTCCGGGTACCTGATTATTCACTCAAAGGCATCAAACGGATCAGTCTTGAGCCGGGAGAGTCACAGGAGGTAAGCTTTGAGATCACCCGGGAGATGATGGAGGTAATCGATATGGCCGGTAATGGGGTGATTGAACCGGGAGCATATACTGTTACCATCGGAGAAGCATCGCCGAGCCCGAGAAGCCGTGAGCTGGGAGCGGCTGAACCTGTAGAAGGTTCTTTCAAGGTAATGGAATAA
>CAYNPZ010000173.1:0-8100 GCA_964399175.1 uncultured Bacteroidales bacterium
TTGATATACACACCGGCGGCCATGTCTTTCAACTGCATTTTACCAACTCACGGTCTATGATTGAGCCCTATTACATCGCTGAAACTACGGATCAATGGTTAAAAAACGGCCTTAACCTGGATGGAATTTATTTTGGTTTCAACATTTTAAGGGTATTTGCTTTATGAAATGAACAATTAAAATATGAAGGCTTATGAAAAAATCTGTGCTCATACTGATTGGAATATTATTTATTTCCGCAAACATATACGGACAGGAATACATGACCAGATCAGGGTATATCTGGTTTTATTCCCAGACGCCGGTGGAAGACATTAAAGCCCATAACCGGCAGGTTGCCTGTATCTTAAATACAGAAACCGGGGAAGTGGGTGTTACCCTGTTAATGAAATCGTTTGAATTCAAAAAAGACCTGATGCAACGGGATTTTAACCGGCAATACGTGGAGTCGGACAAATATCCGAAAGCCACTTTCGAGGGTAAGATCACCGATCTGTCAAAGTTGGATTTCTCGGAAACCGGAAAGTATAAGGTGCCTGTCAGCGGTAAGCTGACCATTCACGGGGTAACCAACAAGATCAAAACCGATGTTACCCTGACGGTGAAGGAAGATAATGTAATCGAGGCAAATACCATGTTTATTGCCAGCCCAGCAGATTACGACATTGATATTCCAAAGGTAATGAGAGACAACATTGCCAAGGAAATTGAAGTGCATGTTGATTTTCAGATGAAGAAAAGGTAAGTAAAAAATCGGTAATTATGAAAAAGAAAAAAATCAGAAACCTAGTCCTGATCATTATTGGAATAATAGTAGTCGGGGGGGCGGCAACCGGATATTATTTATATACCAAAACCACTCCGGATGTTGCCGGGATCACACCGGAATATACCCTGACAGCCGATGAGCTGACTCAGGCATTTAATTCGGATGAGCAAAAGGCAACCAAAAAATACGCCGGAGAAGTCATTGAAGTATCCGGTCAAATATCTGAAAAAACTGCCAATGATACCAGCATGACCTTTATTTTAACCGGCGGGGAGGACCCAGCATCAGGGGTCAGGTGCTCATTCTCACCCAATGCCCTTGAACAGGCAAAAAAATATGGTGTTGGCGATCAGGTTCAGGTAAAAGGCAAATGTACGGGTAAATTGTTTGAAGTAGTCCTGATCAACTGCTACCTGGTTAGTGATTAGGACACACACACCATAAAATTTATTGTTAAACCCTAAATTTAAAAGCTATGAAAACAAAAGCGTTAATTATTTTAGTAAGCCTGCTTGCAGGCATGTTTTTTTATCAGTGTGAAACCGAGGATGAAGAGCAAGATGAGAAAGTGGAATTAACCCAGGAGGAGTTGAACAATGCAACAAGTCATCTGGGAGATTTCACGGGACAAGCTTTTGAAGCTTCAATTCCACATGGAGGACCTGATGGAATTAGTGTGGACTCGACCATCCGGGCAGTATACGGCAATGTGGATCAAGTAGGATCTTCAATTGACAAGGGGACCTTAATTACCAAAAGAACCTATAAAAAGAACCCAGATGGTACAAAGGGACAATTATTTGTAACCTTTGCCATGTTCAAAAGGGAATCGGGATACGATTCCGAAAATGCCAACTGGGAGTATGTTCAAATGCCCGCAGATGAAAGCATTGACTACACAGAGAATCCCAATGGCCTGTTGTCACATGAGAGCGTTGCAAGGGGTAAGCTGGACGGATGTATATCCTGCCATGGCGCAGCCGCTGGCGATGATTATCTGTTTGTAAATGACTAAAGGAAATTAGAGTCGAATGCTGAATTTAAAAGGCCATGGATGCACGAATTAATATTAATTCATACATCCTTGGCCTTTTATTTTGGAGATGGTTTTTAATACTTTATTTGTTCCCGTAATGACTTTAAGGCTTGATAAATCAAATTTCTAACAGATTGAACGTTTAATTCCATGAGTTCGGCTATATCTTGGTATTCAGCAGAAAGGTAATATCTCATAAGCAAAGCCTCTTTTTGCCGTGTAGAAAGTTTATCGATCAACTTTTTCAACCGATCCCTTTTTATACGAGAATCTTCCCTGGAAAATATCTCATCCTCCAGATTGGTTTCAGGCAAAGTGGTTAGATTATAATTGTCATCAAGCCTGAAATACTGGTCATACCGGATTTTCCTGAAAATCTTTCTCCGAAGGGAAACAAATAAATACGACAATATGCTGTTGGTATCGCCAAGTTTACTTCCGGGTTTTAGAAGATCCCAGAATACCTCCTGTATACAGTCTTTAATGAATTCCTCATTATTTTTGATTCTCAGTCCATATTTCAACATATGGGGATAAAACCGGCGGTAAATTTTATTGACTGCCTGTTCTTCCCCATTCCTGAACTTTCGCCATAATTCCTGTTCATCATTGACTGGCAAGTTAGAATCTTTGGATGAAATGTTAAGATGGATCATGATACTTGAATTAGCTATGTTTGCTGCGCAACAGAATAATTTTTTACTGTGATAGTGTATGGTTATAACAAAATTTTACATACCAATGTTCTGATGTATAGAACAAAATAACCGATACAACACCAACAATTTAAATAGTATGAATCAGGTTTGACAGATATAAAGAGCAGCCCAAACGATTTGGAATAAATGATTCTAAATTGTTCCTGTTGAAAAATTTTTACATTCATATGAATATTTCCATTTTTAATGAATTGCATTCCGGGAATATGGATCGATTCAGTGAATTTTTAAATTCCAGAAAAAAGGGGCATAACTTTATACTATAATGTTACTACCTGTTAGGCAATGCCCCTTCAATTCAATTCCCAAAGAATCTGCTAAAGCAGAATTAATGTTGTATATTAAACGTATAGGTATATTTCAGCATAACGGTTCGTCTGCTGCTGACCGGCAATGCAGGAACCTCACGGTACCTGTTTGCATTCAACCCGTCGTTGTAAACAAGGTACAAATCGTTGCCCTGCCTTGGATTGAATCGATACCGTACATTGGTGTAAATTTTATTTGTCAGGCTGTTGTACTGGATAAATGCTGAAACCGAATGCTCTGTGTCAAAGGTGATCAAAGTACGAAGTCGGCCCAAATGAGAGGTGAATTTCTGTTCTCTATTAGGAAAATTGAGCTTATTCCATTGATACGTTAAATCAAACTTCAAAGCCGGCGGGACATTCATCGTTGGCATTAAGGTTACAGAGATGCGCCTGCCATCATAAAATGACCCGGCTTCCAATAAAGTGCTAAAACTGGTGAGTTTGTTGGAAGGTGTCCCAAACATTCCTTCGATACCATAAAATGTATATTGGTTTGCGGGGATTTTAACACTGGAAGATATACTGAAGGAATTGACTACATCTTCACTGTAGCGTTTGAACGCAATGTCTGTCTGGTAATTCGTTTTTGTGCTGAAATGCCAGCCAATACCGATCTCAGAAGATTCTACAGACCTATCTGAATTACGCAAATAGGTAAAGCCTTTCACATAACCGTAATGACGTAATAGTTTGTGATTCTCATCCATGGTCCATCCGTAGCGCAAGCTGTTGCCAAGGCGGGTGAAATTCTCCCGCCGCTCAAAACCAATGCCAGGATCATAGTCTTTCCCGGCCCTGGAGAAATCCAGGTTATAACCCAAACCGTCAAATTTGGGTTTACGAAGGCTTAAACGAATGCGGGCCGGATCCAGGGATAGGAAATCATTGCCCACTGCATTGTCAAAGGTTTGTGCCCAGTTGTATCTTAATTCATTGCCATCCAATATTCGCAATACTCCGTCAAAACCATAGGCTGTATTCCATGTGTTATCCATTCCGATCCGGGAGGTTGCTATTCCTCCAATATAGGATTTAGAGTTGATAATTTGTCTTCTCATTCTCAATACACCAAAATTCTCTGAAGGAAGACCTGTGGTCTTCCGGGTTTGCATGCTCAGCAAACCGACATCCCAGTCATCTATCCTGCCTACCAAACGGGCTCCCCCGTATATCCTGACCTGGTTACCCTGATGTATGCCAATCCGCCTACTATGGAACAAACGGTTGTTATTGCCGAAATTGAATTCAAAGTTGCTGGCCCGCTCCTGGAAGAATTGCCTTTTTTCGGGGAAAAACAGGGAATATCGCGTCAGGTTTACCTGCTGGTTGTCCGCCTCTACCTGGGCAAAATCCGTATTGACAGTTACATCCATGGTCAGGTTGTTGGTGAGTCCATATTTGACATCCAAACCAATGTCGCCGACAGTATTGTTGTCTTTGAGATATTTTGTCTCCTCAGCGTTAAAGCTGAAAGAACGGTCCAAACCTCCAAGGACATAAGGAGTAATATACAAGGGGTTACGGCTTTGAATTCCTTCAAGTGAAACATCTTGCATATTTGAGGGTTTTAAAATACTCCAAAACCCCCATTTATTAGGAATAGCAGGATAGGTTGTAAACTCTGATTTTCGGGGAATGATTCTTCCTGCATTTAAACCCATAATCACTTGTTCACTATCTGCCTCAAACTTAAGGCTGGAAATAGGAATACGAATCTCTGCATACCAGCCTTTTCCATTGATTTTTGTTTCCACATCCCAGAATGTATCCCAGTCAGCATTGACCGGTACACTGCCAACAGCATCATTAAATACTGCCCAGTCTTGTTTGTGACCGGAAGGGCTGGTATTAAATATTAGGGCATTTTCGTTGTCATTAAATGTGTCCAAACCCAACCAAAACCAATCACTTGCCAGTCCACCCTGATCCCTTCTTCTACAGGAGGACTGAATTTTATCCGGATTGCTATCATAAAATCGAGCCGCTGCATAAAGATAATTATCGGTATATCCTATCAAAACCCTGCTTTTTTCGGTTGGCTTATTTCCAAATACAGGTTTGTGCATCGTCAAAGAAAACGGCTCAATATCCTCCCATGCCGCTTCGTTGCTCAGGCCGTCCAGAATGACGGTGGAATCGATGCGCTGGATTCTGACCGACTCGCCGGTGTCAGCAGTGCCATCTATATTATCCTGGGCAAACTGCATCTTGCAGAGAAGGATCAGAGACAATAATATGGCCAGTTTGTAAAAGAGAGCTTGGAAGTTTGACTTGTTTTTCAGTTTAACGCATTTATAAGAAGACATCACACCGGTTGCTGATGAGACGAACCGGGTAGAGACAGGAAAACTCGGCTCTTTTTTTATCAACAGAGCCAGTAAATTGTTGTATGAAAAAAAGAACGGTTCCATAATATATTTGATTTTACTATATATTGGTTTTGACTTAGAACCAAGGTATTGATAAAAAGAACTTTGTTGTAATAATAGCAGGAATCAAAATCTGTCTTAAGAATTTTCAGATAAAGCTCAAATAGGAATGGGATCCCAATTTTTCAAACAAAATTTGCAACCTACAGGTTCAACTCAAAAAAGCAATGAAAACCGAAAATTTCTCTGATTCTAAATTAAATACAAAGCCACCAAACAAGAAAATACAGGCAATGGATTCACATTAAGGAGTAAAGAAATCTAAATTAATTTTTTCATAAAATATTAGTGATCATAGTGATGTTGAATTTTAAATTACGGAGTATGCAAATAAAAACAAATGTTACATTGATATAAAAATGGTATATCACTAATTTTTTATTAACCTGGATGTTAGTTATTTATATAGCTAAAAAGTTGTCTTTTCCGGACTTGCTTATTTATCAATACTTTACAACCGTTAGCCTTAAATGAAAATTTAGTTAAACAAATTAGAAAAGAAGGCATCAGAAGCTATCATACCTTTTGATCCCCTTGACTTTACAAAAAACCCTGTTTACATTTGTTATAGATGACTTACAAATTAAAATGTAAATGGAGGTTATTATGAAAAAACAAATTTTTCTCTGGATGCTGGTTTTCGGTATCCATTCAATTGTTGCTGTTCCGGCCATGAGTCAGGAATGGGCCATCAAAGCCGATATCGCTGAAAGTTGCAGTTGTAATGCCCCTTGTCCCTGTTTTATGGGTTCCCCATCCACGCATGATATATGTGAAGGTACCAGGCTGGTTGAAATAAATGATGGTCATTATGGCGATGTCTCGCTCGATGGTGTGAATGTTCTGGTGACACTCAGATTTGGAAAATGGTCCAATTATTATGTCAGTGAAAAAGCCACCGACCGTCAGGTGGAGGCAACAGAAAATTTGCTTAACGCTGCCTTCAGTGAACTAACAGAATGGGGAGCTCCTCCATCAACCGAGAAGGCGCCCATATCAGTTAAACGAACTGCAACTACGCTTAAATTCACCGCTCCGAATTCTAAAGTAAAAATCAAAATAATGGAGGGAAGGAATGGCAAACCCATTAAAATAAAAAACCTTCCCGGCATAATAGATTATACGCAGTACAAATCGATAGAGAACAATCACCACAGCACAGGGGAGAACTTCAGCTATTCGGGTACGAACGGCTTAACTGCCAAAATTGAGGCCAGCAGTGAGGAATGAAGGATAAAAAAAGGGCTGAAAATGAACTAAAATTCTAAAAAGGGCAATCCATCGGTAAACATAATAGAGCTTAATAATACATCTTGATGTTAGGTACACGAGGTGGATTGGCCCTTTTACTCAACAAATCCGATGAAAGTTTAAATTCTGCATGGAGGCCCTGGTGCTACCCATGAATACCTGGAATGCTTCGAAAACTTTTTCCCAAAGCAGGAATACAATTTTATCATTACGATCAATTGGGTTCCTATTATTCCGACCAGCGCGATAACGACAGCATTTGGACTGTGGAATGAAATTCATATGGCTTTCTAGGATGATCAAAAGGTTCACATGGAGGGTGTTATCAAATTCATTAAAGATGTCTATTCAGGCCGTTTCCACATAAAATAAGCCTTTCTAAACCAAAAAGCTTTTCCTGCAGGGCTGATTATATGATGAAATGTCTTGATGACCGAACAAAACTATTTTAAAAGCTACCCTTGATGGTAAGGATCTTGGATATCCGGTCAGGCTCTACCAAAATCCCTTCATAGGAAATGTACCAAAAGGCCGGTATTCATTTTTGGCCAGGCTCACCCGAAGATTAAGGATATGGAGGAATATCGGCATACAAGAGAATCAATAAATGGGGTATACAAAAGAAAGGACTAACAAACGGGCTTCATAAAATATATGGCAGTTTGCCAACTGCATTTTGCCAATTGCCAACTTAATAAAAGGCTAAGGCTGAGACTAAAACTAATAGAAGAAAGGCCAGGGTTTCTAGTAGGTCGTTGGATTACCACATTGTCAAGAAGCAGTTTGCAGAGGCTGTATATCGATTGAGTGAGTAAACGAGAGCACGGGAGCACGATGGAACGAGGGAACGACGACACGACTGCACGAAGGCACGACGACACGAAAGCACGATGGCACATAAGAACGAGGGGGCGACTGCGCAATGGCACCAAGGGACGAGGGAGCGATGGAGCGAGAGAACGATGAGGCGAAAGGAAGATGGAGAAAGGATTTAGCGGGAGATATCTGTTGTCATTGATGGTCATTCGATTGTTTGACAGGAATTTGACGAAGAGTTTGAAAGTTTGATTGTTGGAGAGGGTAAAGTCATTCAGTGGTCATTAATTGTCATTAAGCAGTCAATTGGATTGCAACATAGATTATAAGCCACATAGCGATGTGACATTTTATTGAACCACATACCTGCCCGCAGCAGCCGGGGGACATAGAAAATACACATAGGACACATTAGCCGGTAATAATAGGAATGGTGCTTAAAATGATATACATTACCGAAACACTAAAGGACGACGAAGCGATAATTCGATAGCGCTACGGTATGAAAGAGCCATAAAGTGATGAATGAATTGAATATATTTACTGATAAGTCTTGGCTTGCAGCCCATTCAATCATTCAATCCCGACTACCGGCGGACAGGCATTTAAGCATTGTTACCGGGACACGAGACTCTTTGCTCTAAACCCTGCGCTCTATGCCCTGAGCAAATCTTGAACCTCAATCTTCAAACATTAAACATTCTTGCTCTTCTCTCTATGCCCCAGGCTCTGTGGCCTCCGCTCTTAGTTCTTTCAGTATTCCCGATAT
>CAYNPZ010000174.1:0-6268 GCA_964399175.1 uncultured Bacteroidales bacterium
CTGGCTTTAACATGTAATATGGGATATTCCCATTTCCGGAAAATGTTCAAGAAATACACCGGCATATCACCGCTTCAGTACCACAACATGTTCCGCCTGCAAAAGGCAAAAGAGTTATTGTCTGAATCCGAAAAACCGATTAAGAAGATCGCCATGGAGCTCGGTTTTCAGTCGGAGCAATATTTTACACGCCTGTTTAAGAAGAAAATGGGGGTAACACCGTCGGAACTGAGGGAGGAAAAGCAGTCGGCGGTGAAATGATCTAGTTTGAAGAGTTCGAGGGTTTGACAAAAGAGTTTGATGTTTGAAAGTTTGGGAAGAAAGTTGGCAGATATAGATAATAGTCATTGATGGTCACTCAAATAAATCAGTTGGCAGTGGGCAAAAAGCAGCTTACTATATTGCAGAATCAAATTTAGGGAAATAAGATATAGCAATACAGTTGGCAAAAGGCAGTTGGCAACCCTGAAGGCTGCAGTTGGCAGATATATTCAATAGTCATTCGGTGGTCATTCATCCAGAAGTTGGTCCCGCATTCTGCGGGGAGAAAAGGCACCAGGCAAACCCGAATAGCTTCAGAGATAAGTAAAATCAAAGAGTCATTAAATGGTCATTGATGGTAATTTGTAGTCATTAAGTGGTCATTTGTTGTCATTCAGTTTGTCATTCATTTGTATCATCAGAACATGAGTCGCGGAGCGACGATATTATGGTAGATGACCAACAATCCAAGCCAACAAGGATGAGTCGCATAGCGACGGCACAATTTTTTGAACCACATCAGGCACATAGAAAACAGATTATAGAGGACAGTAGCTATCAATCTAAGGAATTTTTCCGTTTATCAACCACTTAAAGATCCCTGGGATTGGGATGGTTTTGATTTTCCCGGCCAATAGGTCCCAAGCAATGAGATTTTAGGCATCAAACCCCTAACTTTTTGCTCTTTGCCCTACGCCCTTAGCTCTATGCCATGAACTCGATACATATTGCTCTTTGCCCTAACCTCTATGCTCTGAGCTCTCCGCCCTCCGCCCTGCGCTCTAAGCTTCTTTATCCCCATACGTGCTTATCAGTTATAGGTGAACCATGCTGTAGCCCGGCAATCGCTGTTGGCACGAACACGTACCCAGTAAGCTGAGAATCCCTCCGGGAATCCGTGCTCAAATGATGCTCCGGGTTCTACTTCAAAGGTGTTATAAGCTTTCCATAGGCCATTACCGGTGATATCCACCTCCACACGGAAGGTGACCACCTCTTCGTTATCATGCTTCAGCAGCATTTCTTTGTTATCATAGCCGGTCATCAGGTAGGGATCAGAAGGCTGATCAGCTTTCACCAGGGCATTCTTCCAGGGTCCGCCAATGCCACGGGGTTTTCCCAGTTTCCAGAGGTCGTCAATTGTACCTGCCCACACTGCACAATTACCATCTTCCGATGCAATGACATGTGGATTATCTTCATGATCCCCGGCCGCAACACCGCTCATCACCAGCAAACCGCGATAGGAGACAAAATCGTAGATGTGGAAATCATGGGTGGCTACCGGGCGCATCCTTCCGATACCTCCGGCCATCCTTGAAGGAACTTCATAAAATGTGCCGCCGCAGTTCATCAGATCGCGTTCGGTAACCACTTCACGGGCAATGCGGGGCCAGCCGAGCGAGGTGTCGGGGGAATAATCTCTGCTTCTTTTGGGCAGCCGGTATTGTTTGCCCGTGTTTTCTCCCCTGATGATCACTGAAGCTTCATCTACCCGTATGTTATCCTCTTTGGGCGCCGCTTTTTGAACCCGCCGAAGCATTTCCTGATCCTCTTGCTTTGTAAGGGTCAGCGTGCTGTCCAGCTCGTAATAACCCAGGTTTTTTGTCTCACCGCCTACCTGTTTTGTTACATCAATGCCAAGTTTTCGCTGGTTGTTACCAAGCGCCCAAAGGATGGCACCGGATTTATTTCCTGCTAACCTTGTGGATAGACCTTTGAAGATGGAAGCGGGTTTCGTGCTTCTTGGATCCTTATTCCTGTAATGAAACCACGCGGTAGCAGACCGGGCCGTTGTATCAGTGGTAATCCTTATCCACTGGGCTTTCGTATTTTCATCAAATATATGCCAACGATAACCATGGGGTGGAACTTCTATGATCTTCATAGGTTTCCAGTCACCGGTGCCCTTTGTGTCAATATCCAGCCGAAAGGTTACTGTATCATCTGATTCATGGGCCAGATGGATCATGCGATTACTATAGCCATTAAACAAATAAGGCTCGGAGACTTCTCCAGCTTCCAGATCGTCTTCAAGCCATACGGCGCCCCGTCCCAATGGCGGGCCTAAATTATCCAGCCTTTCAGGCTTCACAAACCACAGGTTGGATTGCGACTGGCCCGGGGCTGCCGCCTCGTTTTTGATTTCCCGTGTATTCTGGAACACGCTTTTGGCGGCATCATCGCAGGCCATCACAATGCGGTCGTTATAACGGCAGAAGTCGGCTATCACCTTGAGATAAGCAGAACGGGGTGATATTCCTGAGGTATTGCCGGCAGAAAAGGATTCGGGGAACCTCCAGAAAGTACCGTGCATGGTCATCATAAGATCATCCCCGCCAATATCCCTGATCCTGGGCCATTCGGTATTCCATCCGTGGGCACCGTCATAGCAATGGCTGGCTTTGGGCAGCCGGTAAGCATGCCATTCATTGTTATCCAGCATCATCAAAATCAAAGAGCGGTGGTCCCAGCCGATGCTCCAGATGGGATCGGTGTCCGGGTTTTCGTTTCCATAGATGCCACCGGGGCCGGTGACTTCAGTAAACTGGTCCCGGCGCACCACGTTCCATGTGCTGTCCTGCCACTCAGCCAGGCAGCCCGATTCAATGTCCGATCGTTTCAGGGCCAGATCGGATCGTTCCCCGTTGTTGGAATATACCAGTCTTCCCTGACCGGAATAAAATCCTTTTCCATGGTAACCGGGAAGTATGGGGGAATCCAGACCTTCAAGAGAATCTTCTCTGACCAGCAGGTTGCCGTCTTTATACAGGGTGTTGACCGACAGATCGTGGACATTCACCTCATAGAATCCTTCTTCCATAGAAGCATAGTAGATCTTGTTCTCAGGATCTGTCAGGTGCCGGGCATTGCCCGTAGGCCTTCCGGGCATCCTTTCATAGGGAATTGCCCTAACGCCGCCTGTATCATCAATGGCATAAGGACCAATGAAAAGCTGTTCAGATTCCCGGTGGATCATCCTATTGGCAGGGGTACCACCGATGCTCTCCGGATGGATGGTCCGCTCCAGTTCCGGAGTGATTGAATAAAGCTTATTGGACTCCGATCCGAAGGGAAAATGCGGGGAATAAGTAAGCGTCCACAGTTTGCCGTCCCAGGGGACCACAGCTCCGGTACCGCATTCTGCCTGTTTATCAAACATGGCCAGGTGGGGATAAATGCCGCTGAGCTGCACAGGTCCTTCCTGTCTATCCTGTTTCCTGCATGAGGATGTGGCAATGATCATAAGAAATGCCAGACCCGTGAAAGAAACATACGAGAGTATGGTTTGCTGGATTTTCATAATAAGGGGATTTTGGGTATATGACAAATATACCAAATTATTCCGACATCTTATCCTGGATCATTCATAAAAGAACGGAGGGAAGTTTATGAATGCGGGAGGGATTGCGGGAAGAATCCAGGAAACCCCACATAGAAAACCAACTTTTTGCGAAAATATTGAAGCAAAAAGTCAGGTTTTCGATAGCGTCAGAATTATTCTTGAATAATTCGGGTTATAAAACCCAACATCCATCCGTGTACCTGTCCCGTCTGAAAGCGGGATTCGTGGCCATTATTCAAACCATAACATTTTAGAGTCTGGTTTAAAAAGCCACCGTTTGAGGTACAAAGCGCTTAGCGGCTGTTGTAGACTACTTCTTATCAGTGAAATATATTTTATGCTTATAGCTAACAAAACGAGCGCCTTCTTAGATCGGTCTCTTTTTAAAAATCTGCTAAAAACTACCAAACTTAAAGGTCACACCAAAGTTAAAACCGTTCAGTGCATCTTCAGGTGTACCATAAAGGTTGATTGGGTTGGTATAAAGATAATAGGCTCCCAGGGAGAGGCGGAAGTATCTCATCATGTTGACTTCCAGTTCCACGCCGGGTTCTATGGCAAAAAAGCCGTCGACATCATTGATGTTGGATTCATAGTAATAATCGCCGGAGAACTCATTCGCATGGGCAATCCTGCCGCCACCGATCATGACTGGAAATGCAAAATGCAGGGCTTCCTTCGCGCCCAGAATTGGCTCCAGATGTAATCCTCCGTAAAAACCCTGAAGATTGACCTCTCCATTGAGGGTTTCATCGTAATGATATTCTGAGAAAAACCCCTTCCCTCCAACCCCCAGGGCAAGGCTGTGGTTGGCAACCCAGACACCACGGGCTCCCATCATAAAAGCATGCTTGTTATCGATGCTGGCATAATGAAGGGAAAAAGCCCCATACCCTCCACTGGATTGAATGCTTCCCAACAATGTTTCCATTTCTTTTTCATCTTCCTCCTGAGCCAAAAGGGTGGTAAAAGACAAAAATGCTGTTATTAAAATGAGCAGGATTTTTTTCATGGTGCTTTTTTTGAGGATGTAACAAAACATGTGTCAGAAAAAATCTTTTTAGACTAGACACTTTAATAGATTCTATATCATTACTCAATCATACCTACAACGGATCCGAAGTATCCTTATACTTTTCCCGGAGACTATCCAGCTCATCCTTCAGTTGTTCAATCACCCCATCATACCTGGGTTTGTTGTAAACATTGGTGTATTCATGCGGATCTTCCTTCAGGTTGTAAAGCTCCCAGCAAGAATCGGCCGGCTGGCCCATCCGCTGCAGTCCATAATAGTTGATCAGCTTATATTTTTCGGTTCTGATGCCATAATGGCTGGGTCGCCGTTCCTGATGGGTCCAATAGTGATAATACATGGATTCCCGCCAGTCATCAGGCGTATTGCCCTTCAGGTTCTCCCGGAAGCTTCTGCCCTGCATATAATCCGGAACCTCAGTTTCTGCATAATCCAGCATCAATTCGGCAAAGTCGATGTTCAGGATGATATCATCCACGGTGGTTCCGGGCCTGATTTCTTTTGGATAGCGTATAAGGAAGGGCATGCGCAAGGACTCCTCGAGCATAAACCGCTTGTCAAACAGGTTGTGCTCACCCAGGAAATAACCCTGATCCGAAGTATAGATCACCACGGTTTCTTCTGTTTGGTCCGTTTGATCCAGGTAGCTCATTACCCGGCCGATGTTTTCATCCACGCCGGCCACAGCACGAAGGTAGTCTTTTACCAGCTTCTGGTAAGTAGCCTGGCGCCTTTTCAGCGGGTCCTCAGTCTCCAGCTTTAATGTTGGCGGAGGGTACCGGTCCTGAGTCAGGTATCGTTTGGTCAGTATTTCCAGGGGCCAGCCTTGGAAAACCTTGTTTTTGGGGCTTTCGTCCCACAACAAATCCTTCGGCTCTGGCAGATGCACGCCTTTATACATCCACCGATAGCGGTCGGGGCCATAGTAAGGCCCATGGACCGACTTGTAATGAAGCATCATACAATAAGGCTCATCCTTATCATTCCGGTTCTTAAGCCAGTCCAGTGCCTGATCGGTGATCACATCCACCGAATGGCCGGAATATTCTTTACCTCCGTCTTCCCAGCTCATACCCGATTCATAAAGCACGGGATCGTGATAACTACCCTGGCCTTGCAATACATTGTAGTAGTCAAAGCCTGAGGGCTGGCTCTTCAGGTGCCATTTTCCCACCAGGGCTGTTTGGTATCCCGCATCCTGCAGATGCCTGGCCACATGATCCTTCTCTGGATCCAGGCGGCCCCTTAAAGTTTCAGTTCCGGTAAGGTGGCCGTACTGACCGGTAAGAATAGAAGCACGGGATGGAACACAGATGGAGTTGGTGCAGAAACAGTTTTGCAAGAGTGCTCCCTGCTTCCTTAGCTGATCTATATTCTGCGTAGGGGCATAATCGGCCAGACGCGAGCCGTAACACCCAAAGGCCTGGCTGGTATGGTCATCGGACATTATAAAAAGGATGTTCGGACGGTTTTCTTCTTGTTTTGGTTGTTTTTCTTCAGCCGTCGTGGTTTTGGGTGTTAAGCTGATTGCGGCAATGCCAACCAGGCTATAGATTAAATGGCTCGTTTTGTATTGTTTCATAAATGTGACAATCTTTATACTGAATAATAATATCTTATATCTAATA
>CAYNPZ010000174.1:6368-8046 GCA_964399175.1 uncultured Bacteroidales bacterium
ACGGCAGGACGGTAAAACTCCAGGTATGCCTGATGGCTGTCATAAGGTACCCAGGGCATGTGGTGCCGTATATACTTATACCGTTTCGTGGTGATGCTACGGGATTTCTCCAGCACCTCGTCCCACAGATCGCGTGCGGAAAATACGGCATCACGGTCGGATTCTTCTGTAATGAAAGGCTGACCGGTGAGATAATAGGGAACTTTTGCACAGGCCATATTCAGTATGGAAGCGGATATGTCCGTTACACTTACCATCTGATCGGATACCCGACCGGACTCTAATTTTTCCGGCCAACGCACAATAAGGGGAACCCGAAGGCCGGAATCAAACAGGTAGCCTTTGCCTCTGATGTTGCACCTCCCGTTATCCCCGATGAAAATTACTACTGTATTATCGGCAATACCTTTTTCCTCAAGCTCTTCCATGATCATCCCCACTTCGTCGTCCATGTATTCGATCTGGTCGAGGTACCGGGCCCAGTCTTTACGAATCACCGGGTGATCGGCCATAAAGGGTGGCAACTCTACCTCACCGGGATCAACGGGATCGGATGATTCTTCCCGTATCCGGTTCCACCAGTCGCCGCGGTGCGTTACTTTTAACTGGATCTGTGCAAAAAAGGGCTGGTCCGAAACCTCCATTGTATCAAGCTTGTCGAATATACCAAACTCATCTTCCCCGTCATAGGGGCCCAGGCGCGACGATTTAAAATTGACATCAATTTTCCTGCCTTTTCCCATCACTCCATGGTGGCCCAGTATACAGGTATAACCTGCTTTTCTCAGCCAGTAGGTAATGGGTTTATAAGGATCATCCAGCGGTGTGTTGCGGTTGCTACGATGATGCTGTGCCCCCAGCACGTTCTGGTGAACGCCCGTTAACATAGCTGAGCGGTTGGGTGAGGAAATCGGGTTGGTGGAGAAACAATTCGTATAACGAATGCCCTGGTCAGCCAAACGGTTTAGATTGGACGTCTGTACTGCCGGCGTGCCATAGCACTCCAGGTCGTTGCCAATGTCCTCCGCCATCAGCCAGATGATGTTGGGCTTTTCTGCTGCAGACTTTTCCGCTGCCTTGGTGGATGTAAAAACCACCATTAACAATACAAAATTAAATAGGGCGATTTTCAAAAATTTCATCATTTCGGTTTATTGGGGTTTCATTTAATTGATGGTTACAATGCTTAAATGCATGAATGATAAAATGATTGAATAATTAAATGGAAACATTGTTAAATTGTTACATCGTCAAATTGTTCCTTAATATACTTTATTTGTTTAGAGATATATGAAGGTATTATTCAACCTTTCAAACAATATTTAGTAGAGTACCCAGCTCACTCTATAAAAACAATGTAACCATTTGACCATTTACCAATTTGACAATTTTATTGACTCATTTCCTCCTGCTTCAACTTTCTGGGATACTCCCCATTCCGTTCATCAATGTATTCATGCATCTCTTCCTTCAGAGCTTTGGTTTTTTCGGGATATGTGTCCGAAACATCATTTTGTTCAGAGATATCTTCATTCAGATTATAAAGCTCTACGGTCTCATCTTCATAAAACTCAACCAGCTTCCACTGGTTTTGCCTGATGGCCGAACCAGGCCGCCAGGTGGAGCCGTGGTAATGGGGATAATGCCATACCAGCGTCCTGTCGAACTCCTTGTCGGG
>CAYNPZ010000175.1:0-8030 GCA_964399175.1 uncultured Bacteroidales bacterium
GTTTCTCCGTCTTTGTCCTTGATTGTTTTGTCGGCACCTGCTTCCAGCAATTTCTTAACCACTTCGGTCTGGCCTTCACTGGCGGCAAACATCAGTGCAGTAAAATGCTCCCCACTGTCGGTGTGATCCAGGTCCGCACCCGCATCAATCAGCAGTTCCACGGTATGGGGATTGTTTCCGCTGGCAGCATAAATAAGCGCAGTGCGGCTGTTTGCATCTTTTTTGTTTACATCGGCTCCATACTGGAGCAGGTAGTCCACTATTTTCGAGTTTCCGTTGTAGGCTGCCAGCATTAGTGCCGTGTTGCCATTCTGGTTGGAGGCATTTACCTCTATGCCACTTTCAACTCCCTGTTTTACTTTCTGAAAGTCTCCTTTGAGTGCTGCCTGAAAATATGCCTGCCTGGATATTTTTTGCGATGAACTCTCCTTTTCCGGTGTGGCAGTTTGCTCCTGGGCTTGTTGTTCCTGCTTATTACCGTTTTTTTGTTTTGACTGATTACATGCTGTGATGATTATCAATGAAAGCAGGCTTAGTGCGAGAATGGTTACTTTTTTCATAATTTATTCGTTTTTTATGATTTATTTATAGTCACTTTAGATTGACAATATTGTCGATCTGTTCACAGAAATGATCCTTTCTCAGAGAAAGGGATAAATAAGTTTACTTTAATTGATTTTATCGTTTTAAACATAAAATTTTATTTTTAAATTGCCATGTCCGATAACCATAGATTTTTTGAATTTTGCTCAACTATTACAAATTCAGGCAACTTAAATCCAATAACTCTATAAAAATCTTTCCGAAGTGAAATATATAGATGAATACCGCAACAAGGATTTGATAAAGAAGCTGGTTAACAGAATTCACCGGTATTCTGAGCGGGAATACACTTTTATGGAAGTATGCGGTGGACATACCATGGCCATTCACAGATTCGGGATTCCTTCCCTGCTGCCTCAAAATATCACCCTTAAGTCCGGACCGGGTTGCCCGGTTTGTGTTACCGGTAAATCATACATAGATAAAGCCATAGCTTATTCACGGATGGAAGATGTGATTGTTTGTAGTTATGGTGATCTATTGAGGGTTCCCGGGTCCTCTTCTTCCCTCTATAAAGAAAAAGCCGCCGGTGCTGATGTAAGGATGGTTTACTCTCTTATGGATGCCTTGCAGATAGCACGGCAGCATCCCGATCGAAGGGTTGTTTTTCTGGCAATCGGTTTTGAGACCACAGCTCCCGGCAGTGCGGTGGGCCTCCTGGAAGCCGAAAAGGAAGGACTTGATAATTTTTATCTGTTTAGCTCCCATAAACTAATGCCTCCGGCTATGGAAGCCATCGTGAAACATGGGGTGAAAATCGACGGTTATATCTGTCCGGGCCATGTGAGCACCATTACCGGGAAAGAAATCTACACAAGCATTCCCGACAAGTTTGGTCTGGCCTGTGTTATTGCCGGGTTTGAACCTTTGGATATTCTGCAATCCATCCTGATGCTTATTGAACAACTGGAAAATCATGATCCCAAAGTGGAAATACAGTATAAACGGGCAGTGAGGCAAAATGGCAATATAAAAGCCAGAGCGTATATAAATCAGGTGTTTGAACCCCGCGATGACTGGTGGAGAGGGTTGGGGTTGCTGAAAAAAAGCGGTCTTGGAATCAGAAAGGAGTACAGAGAATTTGATGCAGAGCATGAAATGCCCGTGGAAACCAAAACGGATGAGGCTGACTGGGGCTGTATATGCGGCGATATTCTAAAAGGGCTGGAAGAACCTGTTGACTGCAATTTGTTTGGTACCACCTGTACACCGGTAAATCCCGTGGGTGCTTGTATGGTAAGTTCAGAAGGCGCCTGCCAGGCATTTTATAAATACAGAAAACATGAGTGAACAGATTCTTTTAAGTCACGGAAGCGGCGGTGAGATGTCGCATGAGCTGATCAAGGACTTGTTTGTCCGTCATTTCGATAATGAAGTTCTCTCAGGGTTATCCGATTCTTCTGTTTTGGGTGTTTGTCCGGGTGATTTGGTCTTCACAACTGATTCCTATGTGGTAGACCCTTTGTTTTTTCCCGGAGGGAATATTGGTAATCTTGCTGTATGCGGCACGGTCAACGATCTGGCTGTATCCGGTGCCGACCCTGTATATCTTAGTGCAGGTTTCATCATTGAAGAGGGGATGGAAAAGGAGACGCTTGAAAAAATAGTTAAATCTATGGCTGATGAGGCCCGCAATGCGGGTGTTCAGATCGTTACCGGTGATACAAAAGTGGTAAATAAAGGGAAGGCCGATCAGCTGTTTATCAATACCAGCGGTGTGGGATTTCTCAAGCGGGGATCTTATGATATCACTTTAGGCAATGAAATAAAGGCCGGAGATAAGATCATCATCAATGGGTATACCGGAGATCATGGCATAGCCGTTCTGGCAGCCAGGGAAAACCTGAATATACATTCTCAGATACAATCCGATTGTGCTTCTTTAAATAAGTTGATCTCCAAAATTATAAGAAATATCGATGGCATACATTTTATGAGGGATCTTACCCGCGGAGGCCTGGCTACAGTACTTTGTGAAGTCAGTGAGGGCAGCTATTACGGAATAGAAATTGAAGAAAACCGCATACCGGTTCGGGAGGAAGTGAGGGGCGTTTGTGAGATGCTGGGTATGGAACCCATTTATATAGCCAATGAAGGGAAGTTTATTACCATTGTGGATCGCAGTGAAGCAGATGAATTGCTTTCATTGATGCATTCCGAAAAACTCGGGCAGCATGCGGCCATTATCGGCGAGGTGGTGGAGGAACATCCCGGCCGGGTGATCATGAATACGGAAATCGGAGGGACAAGGATTATTGACATGCTTACGGGGGAGCAGCTGCCGAGGATATGCTGAAGAACAATGATTGAATGATTGGTTGATTGAATGTAGGAATGCTTAAATGATAAAATGATTGAATGCCTGCCCGTCGAAACGAAGTGGAGGCGGGATTGATTGGATGATTGGGTGATAGAATGATTGGATGCATAAAAATAAAGATAAAATTGAAAATGAATTATTAACTGATAAACAAATTGAATCAATGAAAAACTATGTACATTTAATTCTGGTAGCAATGGTTCTGGTTGGGGCTTGCAGTAACAATAAAACGGTGGATCTGATCAGGGAAGATCTTAACGGATGGCATGTGGATGTTCCTGCCATGGATGAAAACCCTGATACCACGAATCCATTTATTATGCGGGATGGTATGCTGGTCAGCCTCGGAACTCCCGGCGGTCATCTGATTAACGATAAGGTTTATTCGGATTACAGGCTTGTAGCGGAGTATCGTTTTGCCGGGGAGCCGGGTAACTGCGGTATACTGGTGCATGCGTCCACTCCCAGGGCGCTTTACGGGATGTTTCCCAAATCACTGGAAGTACAAATGATGCATGAAAATGCGGGCGATTTCTGGTGCATCCAGGAAGACATTAAGGTGGATAACATGGTTGAGCGCAGGGGACCCAAAGAAGAATGGGGCGTTTCTGAAGGCAAAAGGCGGCGCATAAAGAATCTGACCGATGGTTCGGAAAACCCCGTTGGTGAATGGAACAGAATGGTCATAGAATGCCGGGGAGATGAGATCAAGGTATGGGTGAACGATGAACTTGTGAATCATGGTTATGACTGTACAGCAACAGAAGGTCAGATAGCCGTTCAGGCTGAAGGGGCCGAGGTGGAGTTCAGGAAACTGGAATTAACAAAATTGAAATTCTAATCTCTAATTTAGAATTTTGGATTTAGAATTTCCGGTTTATCCATAAGATTTAAACATTCGAACCAAGTAGAGAATGCATGAGGTAGCCATAGTGGAGGATATGTTCCGCATTATTATGGAGGTGGCGGAAAAGGAACAGCTGTCACGGATTGACAGGGTGCATTTCCGGGTCGGCAAGATGATGCAGGTGGTACCCGAGCTGTTCCGGTTTGCCTTTGACTCGGCCAAGGAGGATACCATAGCTAAAGATGCCGAACTGGAAATAGAATATGTACCGGTAAAGATGCAGTGCCGCCACTGTGCCCATGAATTTATGGTGGAGGACCAGTCGTTTTACTGTCCGAAATGTGAAAGTTCTGATCTCGATCTGATACAGGGAAAAGAATTGTTAATACAAAGCATAGAAGGAGAATAGCCATGGAAATCAAAGTCATGAAAAGAGTTCTGGATAAGAACCAGGACAAAGCCGAACAGGTAAGGTCACTTTTAAGGGAAAAAAGCATCAAGATGTACAATTTCATCAGCTCGCCGGGTGCCGGAAAAACTGCTCTCCTTGAAAGGACGCTGGCTCACTTGAATAATAAGATCCGTATCGGGATCATTGAGGGCGATGTGTCCACCGACCGGGATGCACAGCGGCTGAAGCAGTACAACAATCCCATTGTGCTGATCAACACCGAGGGGGGATGCCATCTTGATTCCAACAGCATCGAGCGGGCGTTGGGGGAGTTGGATCTGGATAAGCTGGATATGATCTTCGTAGAGAATGTGGGGAACCTGGTGTGCCCTACGAATTTTGATCTGGGAGAAACTGCAAAAATTGCCCTGGTGAGCACCAGTGAAGGCGACGACAAGCCCATTAAGTATCCCATGCTTTTTCGCGATGCCGAGGCAGTCATCCTGAACAAGATGGACCTTTTGGATTACACCAATTTCAATTATCAGAATTTTGTAAAGGACTTGCGGGAGGTAAATCCCAACGTTCCGCTGATTGAGACTTCATGTAGTAAGAATACCGGCCTGGAAGGATGGTATGAGTGGTTGAGAAAGGAGATAGGTAGGGAATGATTGCCGGGAGAATCACCGAAATTAAAGGACATACAGGCGAAAACCGTTTTAAAAGTTTAGATTACAAAAATTATTATAGACTATTATAAAATCAGATTATAAGGTTATAATTTGGCAATTGCATTAAATTCAAGGGCCCTGATATTAATGCAAGGTTAAATCAACCACCTGAAAAGTGTTGGAAAATTCATTACAAATTTAATGACTTATGGAAGATTTAAATTTAGATGATTATGAAATACTGGTTTTGGATAGTAAAGAACTTGTAGAAGTTACTGGAGGACTACATTCTTTCACAAAAGGCCTTTTATGGCTTATTGGTTATCATGGAGGTGAAGTTGCATGGGCAGCTGAACAAGGTGCAAATACAGCCATGTTCATGAATATGAAATAAGTAAAATGGTGAAGTTTAAAATTTGTTAATATGGAAAAAGAAAAAATTGACAGTTTTAATGAGCTAACCCAGGATGAATGGGTTGAAATAACAGGAGGTTGGGTTGTTGGCTGGTTCCTTTCAAGTCTTGCATTTGCCGTGATTTGGGATATTACCGGAGATACGGATGGAGCGAAAAAGGCTTTAAGTGATGGCTCCGCTGCTGCCCAGAGATAAAACTTATCATAGGGTTAAATCCTTATGATAAGTTTTTGTTTAATTCTTATAAAAACATATTGGAATATGGTCAAAATTATTATTGTAATTCTTCTGGCAATCGCTGTATTTTATTTAATTTATAAAAACAGAGAGCATTATTTTGTATTTAAAAATCTTGCCTACTCCCTTTTGTTTGCCATAATCTTCTCTGCAGTCTGGGAGGCGGTATCTTATATTATAGATAACACCTTTTCCATCTTTCATCAAACCATTCCTTTTTTGGGGCTGTTGTTTATTCTATTTATCATTCGTTTTGTAACGAAGAAATCCCATAAACAGGGAGTGTCCGAATAACTTTGTAGCCCTGTGTTTTTAGGGTATTTTAAATCCTTGCTTTTACCATCAGTGCAATAACGGCTATCATCATAATTGCCAGAACGCTTCCACCCCAGAAAGCCATTTGAAAGCCGCCAAAGCTGAAAAACATACCAATAACCAAAGGCCCTGCCGTTTGCCCTATCCGAAGCACCATGCTATTGATGGACATAAAGGCGGCACGTTCTTTTATGGGGGCAAAACCCACCAGCATGGTTTGTATATTGGGAATGTTGATACCATGAGCCACACCGAATAATATGACGGCAACTGCCACCAAAGCCCAATAATGGATCACCGGCATCAGGACAAGGACAGCACCGTATAAGATGAAGCTGACAAACAGCAGAAATCTTCCCGAAAACCTTTTTCGCAATCTGCCCAGCATGGAAGATACGATGGCTGTGCTGACCGACATGGCTGACATGGACAGACCGATGTAAAGCGAACTGGCATCAAGATTTTTTTCGAGCAACAGGGGGAAGTAGGTTAGAAATGCACCGTAAAGGATAATGAAAACAACAATGTTGGAGATCAGCAAACCCCATACACTTTTACGGTTGATGTTATTCCATGCACTGCGTAAATATTCCCGCAGATTTTGTTCGTGGCGGGGATCGGGATTTTTTAAACCCCAAAGCACAATAAAGCCGGCAGGAATGGCCAGGAGGGGAAGTACGAAGGGATAAAACCACCCAAACATGGCCAGACCACCTCCGATGGCAGGATAGGCTGCTGTTCCGATACTCAGCACACTGGCATTATACCCCATGGCAGCGGCCCGTTTTTGGTCACCATAAAGGTCACCAATAATGGTTATGTTAAGCGAACCCAGGGTAGCAGCTCCAATTCCCTGAAGAAACCTCAGGATGAGCAGATATTCAAATGTGCGCATAAAGGTGCAGGCAAAACCCGCTATTCCAAAAACCAAAAGAGAAGGAACCAGAATGGTTTTACGACCCAGGCGGTCAGCCAGAACACCCATGACCGGCGTAAGGACAATTCCGGGTAAGGTAAACACCACAATCAGCCATCCCACCTGTTTGGAAGTAATCTGAAAATATTGAATGATCTTTGGGAAAGCCGGAGTTATGCTTGATACACCCATTACAGCCAGAAGAGTGACCATGAAAACAATATGAAGATTGGAATCGTGTAATAACGGCTTTTCTTGTTGCATAGGGAATTTTTTGGAGCCGCTGAATATCGGGCGGCAATTTAGTGAAAAATCATTGGTTTCTTTAAGCCAATGAGAACAATATAATAAGTATATTTGTTTTCAGGTGCACATATCGAATGAATACATTCTTATTTGTAAAGCATTAAAAAATTGGTATAGAGCTATGTCAACAGCCCTTATAGCAGGAGCCAGCGGTTTAACGGGTTCAGCCCTGATGGAACTGCTGCTGGAAAGCAATGCATATGATCGTGTGAAAATTTTGGTAAGAAGGGCCTTGGTGATTGATCATCCTTCCCTGGAACAGATTGTCTATGACTATGACCATCCGGATGAAAGCTGCATACAGGCGGATCATGTTTATTGCTGTTTGGGGACGACCATGAAAAAGGCAGGATCCCGCGAGGCTTTTTACAGGGTGGATCATGATTATCCTCTACAGGTTGCCCGTGCAGCGTATCAAAACGGAGCCGGTAAATTCGCCCTGGTGAGTGCGGTTGGTGCCAATCCCGGATCAATGTTTTTCTACAACAGGGTGAAGGGCCATTTAGAGGAGGATTTGAAGGAAATTCCCTTTGAGGCCGTTTATATATTCCGTCCCTCAATGCTTTTAGGCACCAGGGATGAATTTCGCCTGGCCGAAACGTTGGGAAAGGGCCTCATGAAACCCCTGGGTTTTTTATTGCCTGGTAACATGAAACCCATCCACGTAAATCAGGTAGCAGCATGTATGATGGACACAATGATGGGGCAGGAGCGGGGCGTTCACATCATTCAGTCGAAACAGATGCGGGGATGATTTTATTTCTCCTAGAGACATGCCACGGCATGTCTCTACACAATTTCCCGTCACATCAAACTCCCTTCAAACCCGCCTGTCGGCGGACAGGTAATCAAACTTTCAAACTAATTATTCCTATTGAACTGCCTTAATTATATCTATATAGGTTTGAATTAAATCTTTTGGTTTTTGGAATGAACCTTCAAGTTGTTGAAAATGAATTTTGAATTTGTTGAATCAAGACTTATTTTGGTTGGATTAAATCTTAAATTA
>CAYNPZ010000176.1:0-5839 GCA_964399175.1 uncultured Bacteroidales bacterium
GAAATTTGAATCAGTTTCAGTTGAATGTATTCCTTTGCTGATTTTCCGGTTTCTTTCTTAACCAAATCACCAAAATAATTGGACGAAAGATTCAACTTTTCAGCAAAATACCCGACATAAGGAATTCCCTCCAATTGAGCCTTTTCGGAATGAAAGTAATCATTCAGTAAGCTTTCGAACTCTTCCAGAATGCCTTTATTGACGTTCTCGCGGGTAATAAACTGGCGATCATAGAAACGCATGCAATAATTGAGAAACAGCTCAATATTATTAACAATCAATTTCTTGCTGTGTTTATCAATGCTTTGTTCTATTTCATAGGCAATGTTTGAAAAGCTTTCCAGTACGATGTTTCTTTCGCGCTTGGAAAGATGCAGCGCTTCATTTGTTTCATAGGAAAAAAAGGTATATTGATTGATTTCCCGTCCCAGGGATGTCCCGCGAATTAAGTCGGGATGGAAAATCAAGACCCATCCTTTTGGCTGATAATAGACCTCTTCCTTATTTTCCACACCAACAACCTGCCCCGGTCCGATAAATATCAGCGTACCTTCCTGATAATCGTAATATTTCCTCCCGTAGTGTAAATCCCCGCATTTTAAATCTTTTAGAAATACCGCGTAAAAACCAAAATAAAGCCGCCCCTGTTTTACCTTTTGACATTTGGAAAGATCAATAACATTCACCAAAGGATGCAATGTTTCCACACCCACCCTTTCATTATAATCGATTACATTTTCAAGTCTCACCAGGTTATCCATAATCTGTTAATTTAAATTCCTGTACAAAGATATTATTAATGATGTAAAGATTTAAAACCAGCAAAGCAAATCAGTAATAATGGTAAGAAAAGCTGTAATTTGTATAAGAATATAATAAATGCTTTGCTTTAGATTTGTAAATCAAAAATTAACGTATTATGAAAATCATTTATCAATCAACCTTAGTCTTACTTATTGCTGTATTGCTGATACCTGCCTCGAGGATAACAGCACAAACAGAAAACGATAATAAGTACAACATCAGTTCAATTAAGTCCAAAGGTAACCAGGTCCCCGAAGAGAATTTTACCGGCACGGCCTGGGTAAACATGGTGGTTAGTCCGCGAGACGGCTTAAACAGTGCTGTCGGTAAGGTAACTTTTGAAGCAAAGGCCAGAACGAATTGGCACGCTCATCCCGGCGGGCAAATTCTGATCGTAACCGATGGCGTTGGTTACTACCAGGAGAAAGGCAAGCCAATCCAGACCATCCGTGAAGGCGATGTAGTTAAAATCCCGGTAGATGTTGCGCACTGGCATGGTGCATCTCACAACAGTCCGATGACGCATACAGCCATAGGTACCAATAGAGATGAGGGGAGCACAGAGTGGCTCGGTCCGGTAACGGATGAAGAATATAACAGCACAGCGTCTCAAGTAAAATAAAATATAAGGGCAATGAACAGTTTGCTAATTTGCTTAATAATATTTTTTACAGGTTGTATGGGAGACAATGGCGGTAAATATCAGGAAAACAAGGACAAAGCCTTTTATAAGGAAGAAAGAGCGGGTGAAAGCCATTCCCACTTAACCGTCAATGATTCTGTTCGCCACATTGTGGATCATCCGGCTTTTCAGGAATTTGCCCGACATCTGCTACCATGGAACGACAACAGCAGCTATTATGACGTTCCGTTGACCAATGTCCATACCCTCATGCCTTATCATAGTCATGTGCAACCTCAAGTGGTAGTGGATGCTTTAAACCACCTGATCGATGAAATTAACCATGGCAAAACGGTATTTTATGAGTTCTATACAGAAGAACAACAAAAAAATGAACCTGCTAAATCGTCAACCGGCCTGTTTTTCTTCAGGGGAAAGCCTGGAGCTCCGTTTGCCGTGGTATGTCCCGGCGGAGGCTTTTCCTATGTAGGATCTTTGCATGAAGGGTTTCCCCATGCTGTTAAGATAAGTGAAATGGGGTACAATGTTTTTGTTATAGATTATCGCGTGGGGAGTAATGTTAAAGCAACTGAAGATTTGGCGGCGGCCATTTCTTATATTTTTGATAAAGCCGAGCAGTTGGAAGTGAATACGCAAGATTACTCCTTGTGGGGGAGTTCTGCCGGTGCGCGTATGGTTGGAGACATCTGCCTAAACGGAGTTGCCAGCTATGGAGGTGCCGATCTTCCAAAACCATCCGCTGCAGTGATTGCCTACACAGGTCATACCAGTTTCTCCGAAAATTATCCTCCAACATTTATTACGGTAAGCCAGGATGATAGAATCGTTAATACATCAGTAGTGGACAGACGTGTGAAGAATTTAAGAGAAGCCGGAATAGATGTAGCGTATCGGAAGTACGAGAATGCCGGCCATGGTTTTGGTATTGGTGTTGACACCGATGCAGAGGGGTGGTTAGAACAAGCGGTACGGTTTTGGGAGAAGCATAAAGATTAACAATTTTTTAAAAGGAGATAAATTATGAAAAAGAAAGGATTATCACGCCGGGATTTTCTAAAGAAAGCAGCCTTCACCATTGGTGCCATTACATTAGCTGATTATACGAGTATAGCTGGTGGTTTAAACTTAAATCAAAACAAATCACCGGTCTTTTTTACACCGGTCATTAGTTATCAAAGTTTGCTGAACATTTATTCCAAAGTCTCGGAAGGAAAAAATCTGCCCGGGAAAACTGCAGTAAAACTCCATTCAGGCGAACCCGGGGGTCATTATTATCCCAAACCATACCTGATCGAAAACCTGGTGCAATCATTAAACGGCACTATTGTTGAATGCAATACAGCATACCCGGGTGAAAGATCCGATACAGAAAGTCATAAGCAGGTATTAAAAGACCATGGCTTTGATGCAATTGCACCTGTAGAAATTTTAGATGAAGACGGTTCGATGAAACTTAAAGTTCCCAAGGGGAAACACATCAAAGAAAATTATGTTGGAGCCGGGTTTTCGGACTACAATTCTTGTCTTGTTCTTTCTCACTTTAAAGGTCACGCCATGGCAGGCTTTGGAGGTGCAATAAAGAATACGTCCATTGGTATTGCTTCCGTTGAAGGGAAAATGTGGATACATACAGCCGGGCTTACCAAAGACGTTGATGATTTTGAACTCTGTTTTGAAACAGAGCAAAATCGTTTTCTGGAGTCTATGGCAGAAGCATCTTTGTCAGTTGACTCGGCATTATCAGGCAATCTTATTTATATCAATCTGATGAACAATCTTTCGGTTGATTGCGACTGTGATAATGATCCGGCGCCACCGGAATTGAGTGATATTGGTATTTTGGCATCGCTAGATCCGGTTGCTTTGGATAAAGCCTGCGTAGATCTGATAGATGAAGCAGACAAAGAGAGAAGTGCCAGCCTGCGTAATCGTTTCGAAGAGAAAAACGGGAAACATGTGCTCGATTACGCGGAAAGCATTGGCCTGGGAAGTAAAGCTTATGAACTGGTTCTGTTGGATGATTAATTAACCTAACAATAAATCACAGCAAGCAAACCTATATATCATTAGATTTCACATTTGGTCTATACAAAATTGATGCGAAAATGAAAAATGAAAATTATAGTAAAGAAGTGGGGCGGGTTAACAATGCTTCAGCAGGCAATCCAAAGCGTTTTAAAGTCAGGAATACCCTATTGTTGTTAATTGCAGTTGTTTACTTTTTCTCCTGCGTTTCAACACAAGATAGTCATTTGATTATTAGCGAGCAGGGAAGCTTTTCAGTTGGTGGAACAGTGGTTTCCAATCCCGGCAAATTTGATCCATATAATCCAACTCCAGAAGGACAAACTTTTCATGGCGATCATGCCTATGTTTTTTATCAAATTCCTGCCGAAGCGCGTAAATATCCGTTAGTAATGTGGCATGGTTACGGGCAGTTTTCCAAAACATGGGAAACCACCCCCGATGGGCGGGAAGGATTTCAGAATATTTTTTTACGACGGCGTTTTCCTGTTTATGTTATTGATCAGCCCCGAAGAGGCGATGCCGGCCGAAGCACAGCTGATGCCAAAATTGAACCGATACCCGATGAACAGGAATGGTTTGGTACTTTTCGCCTGGGTATATGGCCAAACTTTTTTGAGGGGGTTCAATTTGCCCGTGATTCTGCTGCGCTAAACCAGTATTTCCGGGCTATGACACCCAATATCGGGCCAATCGATATAGATGTAAATGTAGAAGCGGTTTCGGCACTTTTCAATAAAATTGGCCCTGCCATTCTGGTCACACATTCACATTCAGGTGGAATGGGCTGGCTTACCGCCATCGAAAATCAAAATGTGAAAGCCATCGTATCTTATGAGCCGGGAAGCGGTTTTCTATTCCCGGAAGATGAAGTGCCTGCACCCAAGCCAAGTTCGGGCGGCACACTCGAAGCCGTTGGAGTGCCAATGCAGGAATTTATGAAGCTTACTAAAATTCCAATTGTAATTTATTACGGCGATTTTATTCCCGATGAACCGGTCGAAAACCCCGGCCAGAATGGCTGGCGCGTCCGTTTGGAAATGGCAAAGTTGTGGAGGGATGCCGTAAACCGGCATGGAGGTGATGTAACGCTCGTGCATCTACCGGAAATCGGTATTAAAGGCAATACACATTTCCCTTTTTCGGATTTGAACAATGTAGAAATAGCCGACCTCATGTCGGAATGGCTAAAGGAAAAAGGATTGGATGAATAAAACCTGAAATTATAAGATGGATGGGTAGTAGAAAGCTTGACCTATAGATGTTTGTTCTTTTTGAAAGAAGATACCTCAAATTTATCGATCAACCGATATTAATCTGTAAAAAGAAAGAAATCATGAATCAAACAATAAGAATCCAATTTTTAATAGTGATACTTACGATGACAACCCTCATTGCATCAAGTCAAACCAAGCCCGATAACCCGTTTGGCCTGGTTTATCGGGATGCTATTACGGAAAATGTACCAGGAGAGGTGAATATTCATCCGGTAAGTTATAAACTGAATGGCATTGATATTGCTGCCAATGTTTACACACCAGCCAATTATGACCCGTCAAAAATATATCCGGCGGTGGCAGTAGCTCATCCGAACGGTGGTGTGAAAGAACAGGTTGCAGGACTATACGCACAGCGCCTGGCAGAATCGGGTTATATTACCATTGCGGCCGATGCATCTTACCAGGGAGCCAGTGGCGGAAAACCACGAAATGTGGATAAGCCGGCCAACCGTATTGAGGACATTCGCGGGATGGCAGATTTTATCACCCAATATGAAGGTGTAAATGCCGATCGACTTGGCTTATTAGGCATTTGCGGTGGCGGAGGCTATTCATTAAAAGCAGCTCAAACTGATAAACGCTTTAAAGTGGTGGCTACCTTAAGTATGTTTAATACAGGTGTGGTAAGACGAAACGGATTCAGGAATTCTGAACTTTCTACCATTCAGGAACGGTTAAAAAAGGCTTCAGAAGCCCGTGCCCTGGAAGCGGCCGGAGGAGAAATTCTTTATGCTGCCAATACGGTGCCGACCGATGAAGAAGCAGACAAAATGCCGTTCGACCTGTACCGCGAAGGCCACTATTATTACCACAGAACCCATGCGCATCCTAATTCCACATTCAAATACACAATGAGTAGTTTACTTGATCTGATGGCATTTGATGCTGCCACCAATATGGATTTAATCAATCAGCCCCTGTTGATGATGGCAGGAAGCAAAGCCGATACCTATTACATGACTGACAGAGCGTTCAACCTTGCTACAGGTACGAAAGAGAAAGAATTATTCCTGATTGACGGCGCCACCCACATTCAAACCTATCATGTTCCTCAATATGTAGATCAGGCAATGAATAAACTCAATGA
>CAYNPZ010000176.1:5939-7977 GCA_964399175.1 uncultured Bacteroidales bacterium
GCGCTCAGTTATCTTTCGCACAAAATACTGACGCCGAAAAGGAAATCATCAATCTCTCCAAAGAAAAGTGGCAGTGGATGTCAGACAAAAATGCAGATAAATTGGCCAACCTCTTCCACGAAAAGGCTGTGTTCGTTCACATGGGAGGATCCTGGGGTAAAGAACGGGAACTCAAAGTCATTCAAAGCGGAGGAATTTGGTACAAGAAAGCAGATATCCATGAAGTGTCTGTAAATATTATTGACGATACGGCTATCCTATTAAACAGAATTACATTGTTGGCTGAAGTTGGAGGTAACGAGGTAACCAATCCATTTGAAGTTACAGAAGTGTATATAAAACAAGACGATAGTTGGAAGTTGGGCTCGCTATCATTCACCAGGCTACATACGCGAGGTGAAGAATAGCAAGGCGGAACATTCATTCACAAAAAATACTTTATTAAAATGAAAAAATTAACGACACAACTACTTATCGGTTTACTTGTTGCCACAAGTTGTTTTTCAGGTGAACTTTACGCTCAAAGCAATATTGAATCCGATATGGCATTAACTGCCAAGCAACAAAGCATTATCCCAATTGCAGCGTATACTGCTAAAGGAGAACTTCAGCATTTAAAATCGGCACTGAACAAAGGACTGGATGCCGGATTAACCATCAATGAAATCAAAGAAGTAATTGTTCATCTGTACGCGTATTGCGGGTTTCCACGCAGCATTAGGGGATTGCAAACTTTCATGGAAGTGCTCGATGAACGCGAAGCCCAGGGGATCACCGATGAAACGGGCCCAGAGGCTTCGCCAATCAATGATGAGCGCGGCAAATACGAACGGGGCAAAGAGAACCTGGAAAAACTTATAGGAAGGCCACTGACCGGGCCGAAAAAAGGTTATGCCGCTTTTGCCCCCGTGATAGAAAAATTTCTGAAAGAGCATCTGTTCGCCGATATATTTGAGCGGGATATTTTGACTTATGCTGAAAGAGAATTGGTAACCATATCCGTACTCAGTAGTATTGGCGGAGTTGAACCCATGCTGCAATCCCATTTGGCAATTTGTCTGCATCTTGGCTTCACTCCCGAACAGTTGAATGAATTTGTAGGTATTATTGAATCAACTGCCGGCAAAAAAGAAGCTAAAGATGCCCGGGTAGTGTTAGATGAAGTGCTCAAAAACAGGTAATTGGAGCAACAACAAGCAAATTCAAAATAATACAGGATTAATTCATGCCTTGTCTGAATTCCCCCGGTGAATAACCCGTGCTTTTTTTGAACATCCGGTTGAAATGCTGGGGGTACTTAAACCCCGGTTCGTGGGCTATTTCACTTACCGACTTACTGGTGTCAAATAGTTTTTCCTTGGAGATATTGATCAGTTTCAGTAAATCATTCAAAAAATTTGCATGCTTTGTTGGTTATAAAAAAACCTTATAACTACTACGAAGCGACGGGGAATGTTGCTGCATTCCCCGTTTTTCAATTTCTCTTTGAACCAAGAGCCAGCCAACAGGCGGGAGGCACAAGAACACAATAATTGTAAATCAGAGGAATGTTATTTTTTTTAAACTGATTGCTCCCGTTTGTAATACCGGATCATCTTTTTGCAGGTAAAATCAACCTTCCTGTAACATGGATATTCCAGTTTGTAGGTCGCTTTTTATCTCTTGTAGGTTTTGATCACCTGTTTGTAAGTAAAATGTGGCTTCCTGTAAGATAGTAACCCCCGTTTGCAGATCGGTGAATCCCGTTTGTAGATCTGGAACCCCCCGTTTGTAGGATTGGTACCACCTGTTTGTAAGTAAAATTTTATCTCCTGTAGGTCTGGAACCCCCGTTTGTAGGCAAAATATGATTTCCTGTAGGGCAAGGACCTCCCGTTTGCAGGCCGGTTAATCCCGTTTGTAGGCCTGGGACCCCCCATTTGTAGGGTTGGTACTACCCATTTGTAACTTAAATTTTATCTCTTGTAAGTCTGGAACCCCCGTTTGTAGGTAAAATACGGTTTACTGTAGGGTAGGAACCTCCCGTTTGTAGGCCGGTT
>CAYNPZ010000177.1:0-7843 GCA_964399175.1 uncultured Bacteroidales bacterium
CAAGATACAAGATACAAGATACAAGAAAGAATGTGAATCTGAGGATCGAAGAGAGGAAGCGTCATTATCTCTGTCAGCACTTTGATAATCAGAGAAAATATACAGAGTAACTTTATAATTTAACCAGTCTATCAGAATGGAATACATTTATTCAGCTTTTAACTGAAAAGCAAGGGTCACCGATGGAGGAAATGAACATGGATTTACAGCATCTCAGCAACAAGGTAAAACAGTTCCCTCAAGAATTAAAAGATATTATACAAATCTCGGGGGATTCAAAGGTTAAGCCATACTTTCAGAGTAATTCCCAGGATTTCAATTGGGATTATTTTATTACGCTTATACAGCAGCATCAGCTCACCCCACTGATCTTTCCCTATCTTTCAAAGAACAGAAACAACATTCCGACGGCAGCATATGACCGGATCAGATCCATCCGGCAGCAAAACGCACAAAAAGCACTGGCCCATGTGGAACAGACCATTCGCCTGCAATCTCTGTTCAACAAAGAAGGCATTCCCGCACTTTTTCTCAAAGGTGTTGTCTTGTCACAAATACTGTATGGGGATCCCCTTCTTAAAAACTCCATCGACATCGATATCCTGGTACCCCTTAAGCATATCAGACAAGCGGCTGAATTGCTCCAAAAGCAAGGTTACCGGATGATCTACCCGGATATTCGTTTAAGCAAAAGGCAAAAAAGGATCAATTACAGGATAAGTCACCATTATGACTTTCAGCACTCAGAAAAGGGTGTCAGGGTGGAGTTGCACTGGAAGCTGATCAATCCACGGGTATTGTTGCCTTTCAGTTTTGATTTTTTATATCGGCGTTCAGTTAAGGTCGGACTGCATGAGCATCCGGTAAACACCCTTAGTATGGAAGATTATATTATCTATCTTTCTATACACGGCGCCAAACATAGGTGGTACAATCTGGCCTGGCTGAAGGATCTGAGCCGGATGCTTGAACAAAACGCTCAACAAACAAAGCTGAAAACGCTCCGCTTAAGCGAAGAGATGGGTTTGGAAAGATGTTTCCTTCAGGGCTGTCTGCTTAGCAGGCTTATATACGGTGTAGAAACGGGTATGCCCTTACCGGAAAATCAGCACAGGTTCATACTGATGGTCAGGAAAGCCTTGGATATCATTCCCGAATATCGCACTGAATTGAAATCCAACAAGTTCAGGAATCTGCTATACCAATTGTGGTTGCGAAGAAATCTAAAATATAAGCTCACTTTGATCTTTCGCCTGCGCACTCACCATTCGGACTGGTCACGGGTACCTCTGCCAGACTATCTGTTTTTTTTGTATTATCCTTTGAGACCCCTGATGTATATGATGAATAAGGTGAAGAATAAGACACAGGAAACACACCATGAAAAAGAAAAAAATTGAGTTTTTAGCATTTATTTTCCAGACTTTAAAATTTATATCTTAGTCCGCTAAATACTGCATTGGAACAATATCAAAAAAATAGCCTCAAAATAGTCTTCTGGCTGGCACTTGCCGGTTTATTCATCATGTCTTCAATACCAGAACTTCCGGTACAGACATCCGGCGGTGACACCGATACCGGCTTCCGTTTCGACTATCTTTTCCATTTCCTGGCCTATGCATCACTTGGGATCCTCTATGTTCTTTCATATCCTCCCAAATTCAGAGGATTCCTGTTGATCGCCTTCTATGCAGCTCTGGAAGAACTTCACCAGCACTGGATACCCGGAAGGACTGTGAATCCGATGGATTTTGGCTGCGACGTGGCAGGACTTGGCACGGTAGTTTTGATTTGGTTGTTCTGGAAGCTGGTACATCGAGATCAATCCAAGGTTTAGTATATAGTAAGTAGTAGATAGTAGGTTGAAAGATGATATGATACATCAAATCTAAGTATTTCATGGAATATTATTATCTTTGCTTATAAATTATTAACCAGAAGAATAATGAAAACTTATCAGGGTTTTAAAGATTTAAAGGTGTATCAGAAAGCTTTTGAACTATCTATGGAAATTTTCAGGCTTACCAAAACGTATCCCAAAGAAGAAAGATATGCACTGACAGATCAAATAAGAAGATCCTCAAGGTCTATAGGTTCAAATCTTGCGGAAGCATGGCCCAAAAGAAAATATAAGAAGGCTTTTGTTGCGAAATTAACGGATTCTCAATCGGAAGCATGCGAAACGATTCATTGGATCGACACCTCAAAAGCCTGTGAATATATTGATGAAACAAAACAGAAGAATTTAACTGATCTATCATTGGAGATTCAACGAATGATTGAAGGAATGATTCAGAAGCCAGAAAAGTTTTGCTATTAATACTTCTACATGATTACATACTACTTACTATTTACTACCTACTATTTACCATAACCCAATGATCAATAGAATTCTCATCCTCCTAACCTTGACACTCGCTGCGTTCGCTGCCACCGCACAACCTACAGCCGAACACCTCTCCCACCGCGGCATCTACGACTACCTGGACGAGATGGCCTCAGAGCAACTGATTGAACTAAATACAACCATAAAACCCTATACACGTGATTTGATCCTGGAAAAACTTCAGAAGATAAAAGAACAGCCGGAAAAACTGAATAGCCGTCAGCAGAAAGAGCTGGCTTTTTACCTGCGGGATTTTGGTTTGAGCGACAGCACTTCTTCCCAACCCCTGGATGGTGATTCGGGCCTGGATATCTTCGGAAAAAATGAACATTTTGCAACGGGAGTCAACCCAGTGGGCCTGTTTTACAAAGACGAACAGTTTTCCTTTGCTTTAAGGCCCATCTGGGGCATCGAATACTTATCAAACGAGAACGGCTCGTTTAGCCGCACATGGGGTTTTGGAAGGATTTATGGGAAAGTCGGCGACCATTTCGGCTTTTATGCCAGCCTGCGCGACAACCACATGACCGATGTACTGGCACAACCTGAACATTTTACCAGGCGGGAAGCAGGTGTTTATAAGGGAAACAGCATCGGCGGGGCCGACTACAGCGAGATGCGCGGCGGGGTCACCTACGGATGGAATTGGGGGGAAGTAACCCTTGCCAAGGACCACCTCGAGTGGGGGGATAATTACAACGGCGCGCTCATCCGCAGCGGACGAACACCCTCCATAGGTATGATCAAGCTGCACCTGAAACCGACCCGCTGGTTTGAGTTCAACTACTACCACGGATGGCTTGTCTCAGAGGTGGTTGACAGCCTGAAAAGCTACACACCGGCATCGGGATTTGACCGTACGGTTTATAAGCCCAAATATATGGCTGCAAATATGTTTACGCTCATCCCTACACCCAACATCCACTTCTCTTTCGGCAATTCGATCATCTACGGTGATATTCCGGTGCAGGCAGGATATCTGGTACCCTTCATGTTTTTCAAATCCATCGACCACACCATCAATGCCCATATCGAGAACCAGAACTCGCAGATGTTTGCCAACCTAAGCATCCGTTCGATTAAACACCTCCATCTCTATGGCTCGCTTTTCATTGATGAATTTGCCTTTTTCCGTGTAGGCGATCCCAACCTGCACAACTTCTATAGCTTCAAGACCGGTGCCAAGCTATCCAACTGGCCCATAAGAAATATCTCGCTCACTTTTGAGGCTACCCGCTCCAGGCCCATCACCTACAAACACCGTATTCCTCTTTTGAGATACGAAACCAATCGCTTTAACATGGGACATTATCTGCGGGACAATTCCAAAGATTATTATGTGGAACTGGACATCAATCCCCTACCACGGCTCCACCTAAAGGCAAGCTACTTGTATGCAGCCCACGGCAATGAATACGATTATGCCCGTACCGAAGTAGGTGATTTCATTCTGGATGAACTGGAATTCATGAAAGACAAAACCTGGGATAAGGAAAAGATCTCCTTTCAGGCAGATTTCGAATTCAGCAACAATGCCTACATCTTTGCCGGATATACTTTAAGAGACATCCGGGGATACAACGCAGACGGAAAAACTGCAGATCACTATCTATCAACCTTTACACCATCAATGTTCCACGGGGAAACAGGAACTTTCCGGTTTGGTTTTAATGTGGGGTTTTGAGGAAGAAGTCAGAGGTCGGAAATCAGAGGTCAGAGTCAAAGGATATAGTTTAATCTTATATATTTTAAAAATGAAGATAAATTCGGCAAAAGAGCTTAATGTCTATAAAAAAGCATATACATTGGCAATGAAGATATTCAACATCAGTAAAACATTCCCGGAAGAAGAAAGATATGCTTTGACAAGCCAGATTAGACGTTCATCAAGATCAGTATGTCTTAATCTAAGGGAAGCATGGTCGAAGCGGAGATACGAAGCCCATTTTATTAATAAATTAACAGATTCTGACGGTGAAAATAGCGAAACAGATTCCTCTTTGGATTTTGCACGGGATTGTGGCTATATCAACAGTGAAGTGCATAAAAACTTAACCGAACAGACTATAGAGATCGGCAGAATGTTGGGCTCAATGATTAATCATCCACAATCATTCTTAATTAACCCCAAAAAGTAGGAGAATAATGATATCCTCTGACCTCTGATCTCTGACTTCTGACCTCTGATTTCTGACCTCTGACTGCCAAACAACCAATAAAAATGCAAACATTCAATAAAACATCAACCAGTTCTTTAAGCAGAGTAATGCTCGATCTCAACCACCCTTCCCACTTTCACTTCTTCAGGGAATTCATCATTGAAGCCCGGGAAAGGGAATTTGGTGTATACATCACTGCGAGAAACAGAAAATACCTTCCTGAACTTCTTGAAGCTTACGACATTCCTTATATCTTAAAAGGCAAAAGAAAACGCAGCCTTATAGGAAAACTTGCCGGACTGATCAAAGAAGTTCTCCAGCTTTACCACCTCGGCCGGAAAATAAAACCGGACGCATGCATATCTTTCGCTTCTCCGTATGCAGCCATAGCCGGGAAGCTATTTGGAATACCGGTGATCACTTTTGACGATACGGAAAACGATCCCCTGTTGCATATGATCCTCCCACAGTTATCAGACCTGATCATAACCCCCGAATGCTTCCAGAAATCGTTCGGAAAAAAGCACCTTCGTTTCAAAGGATATAAGGAATCGGTGTATCTCAGAGCACTGGCAGAAGAAAAAGTAACCCATATAAAGAAAATACCCGGATTGGATCAAACAGAACCCTTTATAATGCTGCGGTTTGTATCCCCTCATTCTACCCACGAATTAGGGAAAAAAGGATTAAAGGGGGAAGAAAAAGTGAAGATTGTAAACCGCCTGAAGCCATACGGCAGGGTATACATATCATCTGAAGGGAACCTGCCGGAAGCACTGAAACCTTTTGAGCTGAAATCTCCCATAGATCAGATACACCCAGTACTTAAAAATGCCATCCTGTATTTCGGGGAAAGCACCACCATGGCAGCAGAAGCAGCTATTCTGGGTACGCCTGCCATTCTTATTGAAGACCACGGCCGCGGCTATACGGATGATATTGAAAAAAGATCAGGATTAATACGCCGGTTTCCAGCCAAAGAATGGCGTCAGGCCATTGAGCATGCCAAAACTCGTTTGAAAAGGGAAGAAAGAAAGTCTTCGGAAGAAGAATCCCTTGCAGAGATATTCTCAGAGACAACAGATATTAAAAAGCTGCTTTTCTGGATTATACAAAAACCCAGTGTCAATATAAAACATTTAAAGCATAACCGAAATAAAATAAACGATTTCAAATCAGATGAAACACTGTTATAACAACGCATTGATAAGATTCACCAATAATAATGAACCGTTAGTCAAAAAATTGTGCAACCATTTTGTATTATTTTCGTAACAATTAACTTGTATAACGATTTAACAAACAATGATATTTACAGAACCAACCATACTGAGCGTATGAAAGCAAGAACCCGAATATCGCTGGTCTCTGTTGACATCATCCTGCTGTTATTCTCCTTTTCATTCGCAGTGGCTGCCAAACCTTCCTCAGGGATCCAATATTTCCGGGAATACGCAGGAGCGCTGGCCATATTCATTTTGCTCTGGCTTATTGTATCCACTCTTAGCAAAAAACTGGACGCCGGAAGATTTACAAATATCAGGGATCTCAACATCAACATCATCATTACCAATCTGATAATTCTGGCTTTATGTGTTCTGGCAATGTATTCCCTCAGGGATTTTCAGTATTCCCGCTTCATTGTTTTCGGCACCATTCTCCTTACCACAGTTTTTGAACTGATATTGGTATATTTATATTTTTATCTTAAATATGCCAAGACGGATCAAAACGGTTTATCATACGTTCTAAATCATTCATTAACTCCGGGGGACTTCAATCCGGTTCAGGAAAAGGAACCAGCCACCATTGAAGCGGATCATCCTACTTCGGAAAAACAGAGAAAGATCGATCAGTCATTAATTGGCGAAGCAGGCAAGGAAGTATATGATTTCATAGGCAATTACATGGACCTGAGCAATGGCAGCCATATTGTGTTTTCTACCACCACCAAATTCAACATCGATAAACTTCCTGAAAACCATTACAACTATCTCGTTAATCTGAAAAGGATCAATGACATCAGGTACATCAACAAATTCTTTGAATCGGTCAATGCCAAAATACCGGAAAACGGCGTATTCGTTGGATGCGCAGAAACAAAGGATCAGCGCAAACAGCGGATTCTGAGGAAATACCCACCCGGCCTCAATATCCTTTATTATGTTCTGGATTTTATGGTAAAACGCATTTTTCCAAAATTTGTACTCACCAAAAAGATCTACTTCTTCCTGACCCGTGGCAACAACCGGGTGATTTCCAGTGCAGAAACACTGGGGAGGCTTTATTCCTGCGGATTTGAAATTGAAGACAAACGAACGCACAGAGGAAATTTGTATTTCGTAGCACGCAAGAAAACCAAACCTGCCTTTGATGAAAATCCGACTTACGGACCCTTCATTAAACTTCCCAGAATTGGTAAACATGGTAAAATAATCTACGTCTATAAGTTTAGAACCATGCATCCCTTCTCCGAATACCTGCAGGATTATGTGTATTTCAATAACAACCTGCAGAATGGAGGAAAATTTAACGACGATTTCAGGATCACCACCCTGGGAAGAATATTTCGGATGTTTTGGATAGACGAGCTTCCCATGTTGATCAACCTGCTTAAAGGAGAAATGAAACTGGTGGGTGTTCGTCCGTTAAGCCGCCATTATTTTAATTTATATAGTAAAGAGCTTCAGCATGAACGTATAAAGCACACACCGGGTCTGGTCCCACCCTTTTATGCGGATCTGCCTGAAAAGCTTGAGGAAATCCAGGAATCGGAGCTCAAATATCTCGAATCTTATACAAAACATCCCTTGTTAACCGACTGGAAATACTTCTGGAAAGCTTTCTTCAACATTTTCTTCAAAAGAAAGCGAAGCTGTTAGATATTAGGTACTCCATCCTCTCTTATCAGACAAAACAAATCTTAATAAAAAAATACGCTTCTTCCAATAAATATGGGATAAGGCGATCAGTTAATTAGTGATTGAGTTAATTAAGTTACCAATTAAGAAAAAGAACTCAGAGGTTAGAAAACAGAACATGAAAAAGGCTGGAATGAGTGAGTATAGACACGATGCTCAGCGTCTTTCATGGTATTATACCGGTAACCGGAGAAAAAACGTGGGCAAGAGGGGACGATCGAAGCAACTTAAGCGATGGAGCGAAAGAATGAAAGACCGATGGGGCGATGGGGCGACTTAAGCGAAGGGGCGATTCTTCAAAACCGCAGATTTTCTTATGTGATTCAAAAAGAACGACAGAAGCGAGGGGGCGAAAGAACGACTACACGACGGCACGA
>CAYNPZ010000178.1:0-7765 GCA_964399175.1 uncultured Bacteroidales bacterium
TCGCGTCTCTACAATCCCAACGCATCTCAATAGATTATGAGGTAATAAAAAAAATATAATTGTAAAAAAGACACATTCCCAAACAGATGAAAAACACAGGAAACAACTTTAAAAGAACCGGGATATAAACTATATGAATAAAACTACTGAAAACAAAAACAAAGAACAAATCATGAGTGATCCCAATGAAAATAAACCGGGATATAAAAAAACGAAGTTGGGTTGGATACCACATGATTGGGAGATATTTTATATTTCAGACAATATCACCATATTATTGAGTAATGTAGATAAACATATACGGAATAATGAAAAGAAAGTATTTCTGTGTAATTATACCGATGTATATTATAATGAATATATCACGGAAGAATTGAATTTCCCAATTGGTACAGCCAAAGATAGAGAGATTGAAAAATTTAAATTGAAAAAAGGAGATGTTATAATAACCAAAGATTCTGAGGATCGAAGTGATATTGCAGTACCTGCATATGTTAAGGATAATGTGGATGATTTAATTTGTGGATATCATCTAGCAATTTTAAGAGTAAATGGTAATATTGATGGGAGGTTTTTTCCCAAGTTGATTCAATTTGATAAAATTAATCATTTCTTTCAAAGAAGAGCCAATGGAATTACTAGGTTTGGTTTAACCAAAGAAACAATAGAAAAGACATTAATTTATTTACCCCCTCCCCGAACAACAAAAAATCGCCCAGATCCTCTCCACCTGGGACCGGGCCATAGAGCATACCGGAAAACTGATCGAAAAAAGCAACGGCTGAAAAAAGGATTGATGCAAAAGTTGCTGAGCGGGAAGGTGAGATTTCCGGAATTCATCAGCAAATTGAAGGAATATAGAATTTGTGATTTAGTTAAAGAGGTAGATAGAAGAATTGATTGGGATGATAATGCAAAATATAACCTGCTAAGTATTAAAAGGCGTTCAGAGGGTCTTTTTTTCAGAGAAAGTAAGTATGGATATGAAATTAAAACAAAAGGCTTTAAGAAAGCACGCACAGGTGATTTCTTAATATCCAAAATGCAAATTGTTCATGGTGCGTCTGGATTGGTGACTGAAGAATTTGATGGAATGATGATCTCTAATTCCTATATAGCACTAATTCCTAGGAATAATAATAAATTATCAATAGAATTCTTTAACTATTTATCACAAACACCTTATTTTTACCATTTAACGTATTTAGCAAGTTATGGTGTTCATATTGAAAAGATGACATTTAATTTAAATCTATTTCTTAAATCAAGGATTAAAATACCTTTTGAAATAGAAGAACAACAGGCAATTGTTAATGTACTTGACAAAATCAACAACGAAATAATAATATTAAACAAGCAGTTAGAATATTTGAAACAACAAAAGAAAGGTTTGATGCAACAATTGTTAACTGGGAAAATAATAGTAAAAACAAATTAGTTATGTCAAAATCACATCACGTAGTCCCCAATTCCAAAGGTGGATGGGACGTAAAAAAATCAGGCGCCAAAAAAGCCAGTAAGCATACCGATACCAAGCAGGATGCTGTGAAGGCGGGCAGAAAAATAAGCAAAAACCAGTACATGGAGTTTTTTATCCATAAAAAGGATGGTAGCATTCAGGGAAGAGACAGCCACGGGAACGATCCGTTTCCGCCGGAAGGGTAAGAAACAAAAAAAGCCGCATTTACGGTAACGCGGCCAACCAGCTCCTTTATCCAACTGGGAAATGAGGAATACAAAGATAGGAATTTTTTAATATAATAGAGTCAGTTCATAAACTATAAGCAAATGAAATTAACAAATCACAAATTTCAATAAACAAATAAGTTCCAATATTCAAAATTCTAAATACTAAAAATAAAATTTATGAGATATTTATTGTTTTGATTTTTGAGATTGAAATTTGGAATTTATTTGTTATTTGGAATTTGTCATTTGGAGCTTTATTTAAAGGATATTTTGAATTTACAGATAAACTCTAAACCAAAGACTAATTTAGAATTGGCCAAAATCTATATAAATCACTGACATATGCCTCAAAACGTCTCATTTAAAGAAGATCACATATCCCAGATTCCGGCCCTGGAACTATTGATTAAGCTGGACTACCAATACCTTTCGCCAGAAGATGCCGACCGGGAAAGGGGCGGCAAATCTTCCAACGTTCTGCTCGAAAATATCCTGGAAAACCAACTAAGAAAGCTCAACACCATCCATTATCGCGGTGAGCAGTATGCTTTTTCCAACCACAACATACAAAACGCCATCAAGGCGCTCAAAAACTTTCCGTTGAAGGACGGTTTGATCACCACCAGCGAAAAGGTGTACGACCTGATCACCCTGGGCAAAAGCTTTGAGGAAAACATCAAAGGCGATTCCAAAAGTTTCATGATGCAATACATCGACTGGGACAATCCCTGGAACAATGTGTTTCATGTTGCTGCCGAATATGCTGTACAACGGAGCGGAACCACCGAAACTTACCGGCCGGACATCGTGCTTTTTGTCAATGGCATTCCTTTTGCCGTGATAGAAGCCAAAAGACCGGATTTGGTGACTTCTTACAACCAATCCCCCCTTGAACAAGCCATCTCCCAGCATTTGCGAAACCAGCAACCCGACGGGATCATGGATCTTTACATCTATACCCAGGTGCTGGGCGCTATCTGTTCCAACGATGCCAAATTTGCCACAACCGGTACGGATCCGGAATATTGGTCGTACTGGAAAGAACAAGAACCCAGGGAACAAGAGTTGTTTGATCTCGTGAACACTCCCCTGGAAAAAGAGCAAAAGGATAAGCTGTTTGCCGGAAAATATGAATATGTAAAATCCTGGTTTGACCAAAAAGAAGAGAAAAAAGTTTCCGTCACAACCCAGGACAAACTGCTATACCCTGTCTTTCATCCGGAACGGTTGATCGAGTTGGCCAAAAAGTTTATCGTGTATGACGAAGGCACAAAAAAAATCGCCCGGTATCAACAATATTTCGCAGTTAAAAACACCTTGCAGCGGGTCAGACATCTGGAAGGAGGTCAACGGCAAGGAGGGGTGATCTGGCATACCCAGGGAAGCGGCAAATCATTAACCATGGTGATGCTGGCCAAATCACTGGCCATGGAACCCACCATTCAAAATCCCCAGGTTGTTCTTGTAACAGATCGCGTGGATCTGGATGATCAAATTTACGGTACTTTTAAAAACTGCGATGCGGATGTGGTACAGGCCAAAACGGGAAAACACCTGGGACGGCTGATCAATTCCAACATGGACAAGATCATCACCACCGTCATCGATAAATTCGAGGCGGCGCTGAAGAAAGGAGAGGTCATCAACGATTCGCCGGACATCTTTGTGCTGGTAGATGAATCGCACAGGAGCCAGTACGGAGAATCGCACGTACGCATGAAAAAGGTATTTCCCAACGCCTGTTACATTGGTTTCACCGGTACCCCCCTGATGCGACAGGACAAGAATACAGCCGAGAAGTTTGGCGGATTCATCGACAAGTACACCATCGACCAGGCTGTGAAGGACAATGCAGTGGTACCCTTACTATATGAAGGACGAGAAGTAGTTCAGGATGTCAACCGGAATCCCATCGATACCTATTTCGACATGATCTCGGAACCCCTGAGCGGCTATCAGAAGGCGGACCTGAAAAAGAAATTCAGCCGATCCGACCAGCTCAACGAGGCAGAACAAAAGATACACCGGATAGCCTGGGATGTGAGCCTTCATTTCCAAAACGAATGGCAGAATACGGGTTTCAAAGGGCAGTTAACAGCCCCCAACAAAAAGGTGGCCGTCAAATACAAGAAGTTTTTCGACGAAATCGGTCTGATTTCTACCGAACTACTTATTTCCGGAACGGATACAAGGGAAGGTTTTGACTCTTTTTATGAAGAACCGGATGATGAAGTGCTGAAATTTTGGCAACAGATGATGCACCGGTATGGAAGCGAAAAGCAGTACAACAAGCAAATCATCAATGCCTTTAAGAAATCGGAAAAACCGGAGGTAATCATTGTGGTTGACAAGTTGCTTACCGGCTTTGATGCCCCCAGGAATGTGGTGCTGTATATCACCAGAAGTCTAAAAGAGCACTCCCTGCTTCAGGCCATTGCCAGGGTAAACCGGGTATTTGAAGGAAAGGATTATGGATTCATCATCGATTATTACGGCATATTGGGCGAACTGGACCAGGCCCTGAACATGTACAGTTCGCTATCCGAATTCGATGAGGAAGACCTGGAAGGAACCTTGACAAGTGTACGGGAGGAGATCAATAAACTTCCTGAAAAACACAGCCAGCTATGGGATATCTTCAAAACCATCGAAAACAAACAGGATGAGGAAGCCTATGAGCAGCTACTGGCCGATCAGAAGGTAAGAGAAGAATTTTACGACCGGTTGTCCAGTTTCAACCGAACCTTAAAGGTGGCATTGTCCACGATGGAGTTTGTCGAAAAAACCCCGGAAAAAACCATCAACAAGTACAAGAACGATGCTAAGTTCTTCCAGCATCTCCGTATATCAGTCAAGAAAAGGTATTCGGATGAAGTAGATTACAAGCAGTATGAAAAACAAATACAAAAGCTGATCGATACCCACATCACATCCGATGAAGTGATGCAACTAACCGATCAGGTGAACATTTTTGAACAGGAGAAATTTGCCCGGGAAGTAGAGAAAATTGAAGGGAAAGCCGCCAAGGCAGATACCATTGCTTCCAGGACAAAGAAAACCATCAACGAAAAAATGGATGAAGATCCGGTCTTTTACAAGAAATTATCCAAACTGCTGGAAGAGGCTATTGATGATTGGCGCCAGCGAAGAATTTCCGATACGGAATATCTGAACCGGGTGATGAAGGCAATGCAATCGGCGCAAAAAGGAAGCAGCGACAATGTACCGGATCAGTTAATAAACAAGGAAGTTGCCCAGGCCTTTTACCGAACAGCACATGAGGTTCTGAAAGAAAAATTGCCTAAGAACCAGGGCGAGGATATTTCGGCAGAGATCGGATTAAAAATCGATGAAGTCATCAACAAGCACAAAATCGTTGACTGGCAGTTCATGGACGATATAAAAAACAGGATGAGCCAGGACATCGAAGATTATCTTTTCAGCATGAAAGAACACTATGGGCTGGATATCGGTTGGGATGAAATAGACGAGATCATTGAAAAAACGTTGGATATTGCGGAAAAACGATATTGATAGAATATATGTGTTATGGATTATCTCTTGTCAATGATATAAATAAACTCCAAATTTCAATTATCAAACTCCAAATAAATCACAATAACCAAAATAAGAAATTCAAAACTTAGAAGATCTGTGTTGTCACATAATAACCCGTATCAGGGAGGTTTTGGTCATTAAAATTTGGAATTTTGAAATTATTTGTAAATTGAAATTTGGTAAATTGAATTTTAAAAGGACTTTACAATCAACACAATAATCATTTGGACATTATATGGCCACACACCACATCCATTACGGCAACAAACGGATTGAATTTGATGTGATCTATTCAAACAGGAAATCATTGGGCATTACCGTTCATCCGGACAAATCGGTGTTGGTAAGGGCGCCTGAAAACAGCGATTACCAAAAAATACTGGAGAAGGTGCGCAAGCGGAGCCGATGGATTCTCAAGCAGCAAAACCATTTTGAATCTTTTTTGCCCTCTACTCCACCCAGGAAATATGTTTCGGGTGAAACCCATTTGTATTTGGGCAAGCAATATCGCTTAAAACTTTATGTAAGTAATACGGAAGAAGTAAAGATGATCCGGGGATATTTGCAGGTCTTTACAAAAGATCTGAGCAACAAAGAAAAGATCAAAATGATGCTAAATAAGTGGTACCGTTCTCATTTCGATAGAAAGATTGAAGAACGCCTGAATGTATGTTTGGAACTTTTCAAAAACTATGACATCCCAAAACCCGATATATTGGTCCGCAGGATGAAAAACCGATGGGGAAGCTGCACACCACAAGGAAAACTCATTATCAACCCCAACATCATCAAAGCTCCAAGCCGAAGCATCGATTATGTGATCATTCATGAACTCTGCCATCTGATTCATCCCACCCACAGCAAACAATTCTATGCCCTCCAATCCAGAATGATGCCTGATTGGGAAAAGTGGAAGCAGAGATTGGAGGAGATGTTGGTGTGAAAACTGTTTTTGATAACTACATGGTGTCATCTTAGCCATCATCTTTGCTAAAACATAATGCGTGTTGCCTGGCTATTATGGAAAAAAGGCTCCAGCAGCCTGTTTACACCGGATAAATTTTCTTTTTTTGTCCATAAATTGTAATTTTGTGATAAATATACGGCTATGGCAGAACTTACCCAAAGACAGGAAGAGATCATCGATAAAGCCATAAGGCTTATTGATCAAAAGGGGATACAAGGACTTACCATAAAAAATCTGGCAAAGGAAACGGGGGTTACGGAAGGAGCTATTTACCGGCATTTTGAAAACAAAAAACAGATTCTCTGTTCGATCCTTGATATGTTCCATGAAAAAATGAAAACGTTCCAGGCATCAGCCCGTTCAGCAGAGAAGAGTACCTATGAAAAGATACAGGTAACTCTTAACAATCTGGGTAAATTTTTTGAGGCCAATCCGGCTATTGTTTCGGTCATCTTCGCTGAAGAAATTTTTCAGAATGACAATGAACTTTCCGAAAAGGTTGCAGAATTGATCAAGGAAAACCAGGAATTTATGCTGGCCTTAATTCAGGAAGGAAAAGCGAACGGAGAACTGAGGAGAGATCTGGACGATCAGATGATGGTCAGCAGCATTTTGGGTCCCTTCCGCCTAATTGTAAAGATGTGGAAGATGGAAGATTTTTCCGTTTCACTGGAAAACAGCCTCGAAAATCTGATGGATTACCTGAAGGCCACAATATTTATTCAATAACCCATTCTTTCCTTATTGGCCCATTATTAAAGCTTGCTTTCATGATGGGTTCATGATGTTTCCTTCGAATTGACTTTTCTGTCGAAAACTTCTAAAATTCAGCTCTTTTACTCTAGATTGAACAAATTTGTTTTTGTGTTGTGATACATGTAAGTAAATATTTACTATTACTATATATGAAATAATTTATTTTCAATCTTATAAAATAAAGCATATCGATATTATGACTACACAGACTTTAACAAATGAACAAATTGGAAACGTGAAATTTTTCCAGAAAAATGAAATTACGGAATATCATATTTATAAGCGGCTTGCAAAAAAAGTCAATGGCAAAAACTCCGAAGTGCTCAATGAGATTGCCGAAGATGAATTAAAACATTATAACTTCTGGGAGAAATATGGAGGAGAGCAAATAAAACCCAACCGGTGGAAAGTATTCTTCTTTTACTGGATCACCCGCCTTTTGGGTCTTACCTTCGGCATTAAGCTGATGGAGAAGGGTGAAGAAGGTGCTCAGGAATTGTACAGGGAAGCCACCCAATATATTCCGGAAGCCGAAAGTATTGTGGAAGAAGAAGACCAACATGAGCAGAAGTTGATTGGCATGCTTAGGGAGAAGAAACTCGACTATGTGGGTTCTATCGTGTTGGGCTTGAATGATGCCCTGGTGGAGCTGACAGGCGCCCTTGCCGGATTTACCCTGGCACTGCAGAATACACGCTTGATAGCTATTGCAGGATTAATTACCGGTATTGCCGCTTCATTTTCTATGGGAGCGTCTGAGTATTTGTCCAAACGATCAGATGAGAAATCCTCCAA
>CAYNPZ010000179.1:0-7744 GCA_964399175.1 uncultured Bacteroidales bacterium
ATAACTATTCTGAGGGGACTGATGAAAAAGGACAAGAAAGTTCGGGTTTAGGACTGTTGTTAAGTAAGGAGTTCCTCGATAAAAACGATGCCACAGTAAAAGTTTCAAGTAAGAAAGGAGAAGGAAGTAAATTTACCATAAGCATCTAATTTCAGCATCTGCTTAGTTTTGTTTATCAGCCATTACTTTTTCAACCATTTGAATCAAATCCTTTTGGTCAACAGGTTTCGATATATATCCATCAAAACCTTTATCCAACAGCCTTTTCTTGTCATTCTCATAAGCATATGCTGTAAGGGCAATGATCGGGATGTGGGAATTGAGCTTTTTAATCTCCTTAAAAGCTTCAATGCCATCCAACACAGGCATTTTGATGTCCATAAGGATTAAGTCAATCTTACCTGATCTTTTGTAAAGGTCTATTGCCTTAGACCCATTTTCAGCGTGTTCTATGTTTGCTTTTGTGTCACTCAAAAATTCTTCTATCAATGAATAATTTGTTATATCATCTTCTGCAACAAGAATGGTTCCCTCGGTTAGATCAACTGATAAAACATCTTTGTTTTTCTCTCCTGATGATTGTTTTTCTCTGGTTCGGACAGGCAGCTTAAAAAGAACAGTGGTACCTTCATTTTCTTCTGAATGGAATTCTATGGTTCCACCCAACCGCTCGACAAGTCCTTGGGCAATAGAAAGTCCCAGTCCTAAACCTTCAAATTGTCTTGTCATTCCATCGTCTAATTGCCTGAAGCGTTCAAATATCAATTCTTTTGATTCATTGGGAACACCGATTCCTGTATCCCTTACATAAAAGACAACATTCTCTTTACCATCGGCTTTATAGCCCATCTCAATGAAGCCTTCATTTGTAAATTTGAGGGAATTGTCAATTAGTTTGGAATAGATCTTGTGAACTAAGTCTGGGTCGGAAACAATAATGTCTTGACCATCTGAGAAACATTTGTGTGTTTTTAAATCAATGTTTTTATGAGAAGTTTCAATTTTTGTTTTGAATTGTGAACCTAAATCCTCTAAGAAGTTATTTATGGAAAATTCCTGACTGTCTAATTGAATTTGATTCGATTCCATGAATGAAACATCCAATATATCGTTTATAATTGACAATAATTTATTCCCACTTTCCTTTGTGTAATGAATAAATTCCAATTTCTTTTGGAATTCAATATTGTCACTGTCCAGTAAATCTAAAAAACCCAGGATAGCATTTAAAGGGGTTCGGATTTCATGAGAAAGATTATGAAGAAATGCAGTCTTTAAACGATCGTTTTCTTCAGCTTTTTCTTTGGCTTGAATAAGTTTTTTATCGGATTCTCTTCGTTTAAGAGCCAATGAAGCTATATTTACAAAACCTTCAATTGTCTCTATATTTTGTAAATCAACATCTTGTGGCAAAAGGAAAAATGCATTGGCATAAATTTTTTGGTCTAACATAAAAGCTACTCCATAGATGCTTTCTAATTGAAGTTGATGTTCAATGCTCCGGGCAACTTCCTTTGAAACCTGTCCAAATGTTAATTCATGTATCCCTATGTCAAGCTTTTTAACTTTACCATCTGATAATGTCAATAAATTATCACTGTATGGATATTTTTGACCGATTGGCTGGATTCCTGTATTTTTTAAAGTTTCATTTATAACGTCCTTATTGAAACTCTCAAAAGATTTGGTTTCAATAATACCTTGATCATAATCTATTTCATTGACAAAAATATGAGCCTTGGGATTTAATTCGTTTAGCTTTTTTCCGATAAAAGTGTAAATATCATGTTCATAGGAATTATCTATAAAATTCATTGCACTTTCTGCTAAAAATTGGATATTAGCCAGACTCTTTTTTGTTAATGCTTCACTTTCTTTAGCTTGGTTCCTGGCATCAAGCAATTCTTTTTCATATTCTTTCCTTTCAGTGATATTTCTTGCTACAGTAAGAATTGCTGGTTTACCCCTGAACAATATTTTGTTTGCATTGAGTTCAGTTGGAATTTGGGTTCCATCTTTAGTTATATGGATGGTTTCTCCTTTATAACGACCGGAGACATTAAGGTCTTTAAAAACGCGTGGGGCTATCTTTGCATAGGAGTTTTTATCAATATCCATTGGTTTGAAGGTGAGTAACTTATCTTTATTGTAATTCAGCCTTCTGCATGCTTCATCATTTACTTCCAGAAAATTGCCTTCAAAGTCATGGATAAAGATGGCATCCTGTACTGAATTAAAGACTGATTCAAATTTCTGAGCATTCAGGCTTGTTTGTTCTTCTGCAAGTTTCCTTTTAAGGTATACAGCCAGTTCCTGGGCTACTGTTTCCAATAAATTCCGTTCTTCATTAAGGAAGGGTCCTTCATCCAAAGAAGGCATTTCTTTCAGATAGTAGATTTCAATGATAAGAATTCCTTTCGTTTTATTTAATTCTTTCCTGACACTTTGTTTCCATGGGGTTTCTTCAAAATTGTCTGTGATAAACTCCTTTTGGTCCCATATTAACATGCCACAACTAATATCTGGATATAAATAAGAATTTGCAAGGATTTTGATTGCCTCCTGTAATACAGAATCTACTGATTGATCTGGATCATTTATCAGTTGGGTGATCCGATATATACCGCTTAATTCTTTATTTCTTTCAGTTAACTGAAAATTCTTTTTGGAAACCTTATTTTCAAGGTCATCATACTTTTGTCTTAGATTTTTTAGTTCTTTAATCAACTCTTCTCTACTGTAATTTTCAATCCCCATAAGCTTCTTATTTTTTTATTCTAACGGCTCATTGCTTCAGTATACCAAAAATCCCAACACAATTGAAGTAAGTTTAGATGTAAATGATTGATATTACGACTTTGGTTTCTTTATATTTTGAACAATTGATGAAGGGAGTGGAACAATCAATATATCTTATTTCTACCCAAGAGTTAGATTCTATAAAATTGTTGAATTTTGCCTTAAAGTCATCAATTCCAGATGGATAAAAAATATACTTGTTCATATAACAGATTTTGTTTCGGATATACGTGTCTTATTCTTTTGGGTTTCTTTTTATTTAGGGGACTTATCAACGTTACAGACCATTATGACAAGGTTTTTTCTCAGTATAAGTATTTTATTTACTGTAAAACTTATTCATTTAACGAAGACGGTATTCCAGAATCAGATAAAAATAATCATAATCATCATATTCTCTGACCTGATAATCAATTTTTCTATAGTCAGACTTTCTTTTCATATCTAACAAGCCTAAACCAGCGCCGCCCCCTTCAGTAAAGAAATCACTCTCCAAAAGATGAAAGTATAATTTATCTATTGTTTTATTGCTCAACTTATTAATTAAATCAATTGTTTGGGTAAGTTTTTCCTTTTTTCCTTTTTCAATGGCATTACCAGTCACAAATATATATTGTTTTTCCTCCATTTTCTTTAGAAGATGAAAAACAGATTTACAATGGGGGATATCCAGACCATACCTGAGTACATTTTGCAGGCTTTCAACAAAAAGAGCATACAGCTTTTTCCTGTCTCGCAAACTGTAATTCTCTAACCACTTATTGAAATTTTCATGTACTTCTTCAAAATTATCATGGTTAATGACTTGGGTATAGATTTTTTCGTAACGTTCAAATTTTCTACATTCCCTTGCTTCCAAAACCGTTGTATTTTTAGCATTCTTTTTTTATCCTTACTTAAACAAAGCAAACAAAGTTTTCTTCATTTTATTAGCGCCTTGGAATTGTTGATGAATGTAAATAAGAGGGATATTTTTACTCACAGCTATGATGAATGATCGGTATCAAGCTTAAACATTATTGAATCCCAAGTTATAATGTCGGAGAGGTGATTCAAATCACTGAAATCTTCTTGTCTATCTTATAATTTTACAATTATTTTGTATCCTTTTAGGAGGGAACTCCTTATTTAAAAAATTTTAAGGTTGGATTAAAACAGGGGTTAATTCCAAAAATTATATGAAAGAAACCTTAACAAAAACAGAACACAAAAAATTTCTGGAATCTTTAATTTCAGGAGAACGTGTATCATGTTCAAACTATGCCCATAAGTATTTGGAAGAATATCATTCCATTCAGGACCTTTACGAGGATGTTTTCAAGGCTTCATTATATGATATAGGAAAACTTTGGGAATACAATAAAATTAGCGTTGCCACAGAACATTTGGCTTCGGCGATTGTTGAGGCAATCTTAAATGAATTTTATCATGAAGTTGTTTCAGAAGAGAAAAATGAAAACACAGTAATACTCTCCTGTATCGAAGAAGAATTGCACCAGATCGGAATCAAAATGATAAATGATGTTTTTGAAATGTATGGATGGAATTCCTATTTTTTGGGAGCCAATACCCCCACCAAAGAATTGGTTGATTATACCAAACTGATCAAACCTGACTTAATTGCTATCTCCATGAGTATCTATTTTCATCTGCCCAATTTGGAAAAGACCATAAAGAGACTCCGAGAAGAATTTTCCGATCTTCCTGTATTGATTGGCGGGCAGGCTTTTCAGCATGGAGAAGAAGAGGTTTTGGAACAATATGGCAATGTATATTATAAGCCTGATTTAAAAAGTACTGAAACATTTATAAATGAACTTACGAAAAATGGATAAAAATCATCTTTATAAATGGATGCAAGTCAATATTCCTATATTTGTAAAATTATCTGATCAAGACCTTGAAGCAACAAATTCTATGCATTAAGACTTATGGCAGATGAAACCATTTTAACCATACTTTCGGAGTGGAAAAGTGAATTTGAAACCACACTGACCAAAAATAATTCACTTGGAATTGCCCTTTTTACCACTGAAGGGGAATTGCTTTATGCAAACGACTTCATGAAAAGTTTTTTCAAAGGCGATGCCAAAGAATGTCTTCTTAATCCAACCTTTGAAAAGCTTATATCTACAGGAAGCAGCAATTCCCTGATCTTTGAAGGATATATGACTTTAGGCGATTATTCCTCCGTGAATACTTCCATTTGGTCACAGGTTTACAGAAAAAACGCCAAGTTGCTTATTTTAGGTGGCATTGAGGCTCAGCAATGTATTGAACAGAACAAAAAACTTCATCAATTAAACCGTGAAATAACTGATCTTCATCGGGAACTCATACAAAAGAAAAAATCTCTTGAAAATACTTTAAAACAGCTGAATACGACTAATGAAGAATTGAAAGAGCTGAATGCCACCAAGGACAAGTTTTTCTCCATCATCGGGCATGATCTAAAAAACCCATTTAACTCATTGCTTGGTATGAATGATCTGCTTATACAAAATGCCGATAAATATTCCCCAGAAAAGGTTCGTCATTTTGCCGAACAGATGCATAATTCAGCTAAAAGTGCACATAATTTATTGGAGAATCTTTTGGAATGGGCACGTATACAGAGAGGGGAACTGGAGCCTGATTTGAAGGAAGTTGATCCAGTGGAGGTAATTAATGAAGTAAAAGAATTGACGGAACCTTTGGCAAATTCGAAAGATATCAATGTGCAAACGGTTCCCGAAGGTAATGACCCTGTATTAGCCGATAAAGAAATGTTAAAAACCGTTTTACGAAACCTGGTGACAAATTCTCTAAAATATACTTATTCCCAAGGAATTGTTATAATAAATACTCAGCGACTTGAACACCATCTCCAGTTCACGGTATCAGATACGGGAATTGGTATTCCCCCTGAATATCTTAACAGGCTTTTTGAGATTGAGTGTAATTTATCTCAGGAAGGCACAGAAAAGGAGAAAGGAACGGGATTGGGATTAATCCTTTGCAAAGAATTTGTGGAGAAACAGGGAGGAAAAATCTGGGTAGAAAGTGAGTTGGGGGAGGGAAGCGATTTTCATTTTACTATTCCTCTTTGGAAGAATGATGAAACCTGATAAGTATTGAAAGGATACGGTTAAAAAGACTCAGGCTAATATATAGGAATATGTTCTTCCAAACCAAGATTTGGTTCCTGTTCGTAAAATGTTTACATTTGTTGGATATAATACTTTAATTACTCAAATTATGAAAGAAGGTACAGTAAAATTCTTCAATGCAGTCAAGAAATTTGGCTTCATTAAAGACAAAGATTCAGACAACGAATACTTTGTCCATGTATCAGACCTTATTGATGACATTCAGAAAAATGACGAGGTGACTTTTGAAGCAAAAGAAGGAGAAAAAGGATTATATGCGGTAAATGTCAAACGAGTATAGACATATAGCTCTTATTTGTCCTTCAAAAATCCTTAGCTTCACAATTTTTTGTGGAGCTTTTTTGTTTTAATTATCCATCTTTCCACAGTACTTTTATGGTAATTGATTAAGATCATTTTCCCCGAGAAATGAATATTAAGAGCCTATAGTTTAATTTACACTTCCCAAGGTTTCTTTCTTCACAGAATCTTACCTCCTGGCATCCCCTATTTTTTCAAATATATGTCTTCAAATTCAAGAATCCATTTGTCTGGACAATACAATTGAATGGTTTCTACGAGCTTTTCGATAGTTAATGGTGTTACAGATATTGAAGTGTACCAGTTATGATATTCAAAATTGTATTAGCAACAAATTATTGGCAAATTCAGTATATAGAGTCATTTCCCAAGCTTTTGCGCTTTCCTTTTTTCATTGATCTCGCCTATTTCTCTGTATATAGGAGGTTCAAGGCCTTTTGATATGCCAGGCTTTTAATTATAGCTGATTGATGATTCCAGCTTACAGGAAAGCTATGATTGTTTCAGCATAGACAGGGAGTATATTAGTTTTTGGCAGAAGAAAGAATGAAATACCTACCTGAGCCTTTCAGAAATTGCTCATTTTTCTTTTTAAGTGAAATATCCCTCTTGATTGTAAAATTCAATTTGTATAGCTCTCAGTAGGGTTCTCGGCTTTCATCTTCTTAAATTCCTATCAGGTCAACAAAATATTTACAAAGGTAATAATTTTGGACAATGCCCTTCTTGGATCCTTTTATAATTCCCATGAATATTGAATCCGGGTGTAAGGGTGCAAGAAACTCTAAAACTTCCTGAAAATTTTCAAAGGCCCTTGTAAATTGAATTAATCCTTTTGTCCATCTCATTTCAAAAAGTTTTGGCAAACCCCGCACCCGTATACCCTGATTGAGATATAATGGGGATTTAAACAGGATTTTTGGTGGGTACGGATGGTTTTTTAGGGGCCCTGAAAAATTTTATCCCATATAAATGAGCACATAAGGTACCTCTGTAAACACCCCACGCTAAGCTGTGCAGATGGGTTATACCCCCGCCTGCTTATTTCAATTCATTTTATTGTATAACCTAAAAATTTTGAATTATGGTTACTATCGTCGATTACAGAGAGAGACAAAACTCTGAAGGAGAATCTTTCTATGCCTTGATCGTGGAATCAGGTCTGGAAGCAGTAAAATCCCAGGAAACAGGGAAAACCTACTTCACCAAGAAGAAGGCATCTGTCCCAAGTACCTTTACAGAGGAAGAATGCCAGAGTCTTATAGGTGAACAGATGGATGGATCTGTTAAGAAGGTAAGCTGTGATCCTTATGAAATCACTGATGAATCCACCGGAGAAGTTATCAAGCTCTCTCATCGGTGGGAATATTTTATGGAAGGAGATGCTCCTGAAGAGATTGTCAGAGATGAAAAGGTGCAGCAGCCTGTCAATGCCAAGAAACCTGAAGCTGTCATACAGTAAAAGGTATCCGCAGTAGCATTTACATGGGGAAGTC
>CAYNPZ010000180.1:0-7673 GCA_964399175.1 uncultured Bacteroidales bacterium
CTAAGCTGGCCGGGCTTAACAGCTGCCTTCAGGTCGGCATACGAATGAATTCCATGTTCAGGCAAAGCAAACATGGCAATCAGGGTTAAGGCTGTAGCACCTATAATCAGCACACCGGTCTGCAATGTTTCGGTCCAGACTACAGCCCTCAACCCGCCTATAATGGCATAGATCAACGTGGCGATGGCGATGCCCAGGATTGCCGTATACCTTCCAATACCGAAAAAATTCTCAAAGATCAATCCACCGGCATACAGGCTCACACCTATGTGTAAAAACAGGGCGGTAAACAGGGAAATTACAGCAAGCATAGACCGGGTTGCTCTATCATATCGCCATTCCAGAAACTGAGGAAGTGTCGAGGTTTTCGACCGGAAATAGAAGGGGGCAAATATCAAACCCAGGACAATCAACAGAAAGGGCGCTCCCCATTCGAAGTTTCCCCATACGATCCCGTCGGCATAACCCTGACCAGCCAGACCAACCATATGGATGGTGGAAATGTTGGCGGCAAACAGAGAGGCACCTATCAACGGCCACTTCAGCGAACGGCCAGCCAGGAAAAATCCCTCGCTGGAAACTTTTTTTCGGGATAAACCTGCATACACTCCCAGGCCTACTATTACAACCAAATAAACAGCAATGACAATATAATCAATATACGAAATTTCCATAAATTCATTTTTTAAGTCAGGTTTATCTGATCGTCTCCGTTAAATTCCCTGATGGCATTGAACATGGCCACAATGTTTTCAGGGGGTACTTCAGGCAGTATGTTGTGAACGGTATTAAAGACATAGCCCCCGCCTTTGGAGAAGATGTTAAGCCTCTGAAGCACCTCCTCCCTCACCTTTTCGGGAGTAGCTTTGTTCAAGGTCCCGACGGGTTCCACACCACCTCCCCAGAAGGTGACCGCGTCGCCGAAATCTTTCTTCAGCCTTTCGGGTTCCATATCGCGGGCCTGTGTTTGAACCGGGTTGAGTATATCAAAGCCGGCCTCGATCAGGTCTGGGATCAACTTATGGATCGAGCCACAGGAATGTAGCATCGTATACATGTTGCTGTTTTGTTTGACATAATCGCAAAGTTGTTTGTGCCTGGGCTTGAAAAATTGCCTGTAAATTTCGGGATCTATGAGCGGGCCGTTCATACCTCCCAGGTCATCACCAAAGCGAACGATATCCACAATGTCACCCACCGACTTGCAGACATTTGACAGCATGTCGAAGTGACGCTCCAGTAAGCCGTCAAGAAGGGCTTCAACGTTTGCAGGTTCAAGATATAAATCCATCAGGAAATTGTCCATGCGTCGGATGAAGGTGCCCCATTCAAAGAGGTTGCATCCTGCCACCACCATCAAAGCTTTATCGGTGGATTCACGCAGCTGAAGGGTTCTCCTCCGGAGCTCTTCCCAGAAGCCAGGCATTTCCGCGTTGTCCCAGGGACTGTGTACAAAGGCTGCCCAGGGCACTTTGCCCATGGCCTCATCGAGCCCTTTCATATTCTCAGGATAACCATCGATCCATGGGAAATAGGTCTGATCAAAAAAGGTTGAATCAGTGGGCATCCTGGCGATCACCTCACCAGAAGCTACTTTTGCCTGCCAATTGCCTTTATCGTCCTTTTCCGGGTTAAACCATTTGGGATAATGGGCTTTACCCCCATTGGCCATCACTGTGGGATACCATTGTTCGTCTGTTTCATTGAACATACGGCCTATGTCCAAAACATCCACCCCGAAAAGATCCAGTATCTCCTCATCGGGCTGGGCCAGTTGCTGGACAATATCGTAAATCTTAACTTTGAGGTCATTCCCCAGGTATTTGACCAGGTTGGAATAGGCTATGGCTGATATGCCCGAGCTGGGGTTGCTTCCCAGGTCAGCGGGCACCTTATCCGGTTCCTTGTGTGCAACAGCACTCAGCACACGATCTCTTGAATTCATATTGAAGGGTTTTATTGATTCATAATATCATCACTTTCTTTCCAGCTCAATCGTCTGGCCGGGCTTCGTCTGAATGGTAAGAATTCCATCTTCCATTTCATAGCTCAGACCTTCCAGGCCTGAAACCTCGTCACCCAGGGGATTTTTTAACCGGAGTTTACCGCCTTTTTCCGATTGTATCTTCACAGAAACGGTCTTTCCGCCTTTTCTTGCAGCAGATACCACAAAGGCGCCCTGTGCCCGAAGCTGATCGAAGCTTATGTCAGGCCAGTCTTCGGGAACTGCCGGGAACACCCGGAGAAGTCCAGTATGGCTCTGCAGCAGCATCTCCTGAATCCCCGAGGCAAAGGCAAAGTTGCCCTCCAGCGTAAAGGGCCGGTAGGTGAAGTTGGAATATCCGGCTTTGCACTGATCGCCATTGACATGGAATGTATTCTTCAGGCAGAAACAACGTGCAAAGAGCCTGAGTGCGTCCGATGCTTTTTCACCTTCAAAAGCCCGTGCATACAAATTGCCCAGCCAGCTAAAAGAGTATCCGGTCCACCAATCGGATCCGTATTCTTCCAAACCGTCAATGGTGCTTTGAATGATCTGCCGGTCCTTTTCCCCATGGCTCATATCGATGAGGCCCAGTGGATGGTATGCCATCTGATGGGAGAAGTGGCGGTGCGACACCTCATATGGATGTCCCGGAGCAAAGGTTAATGCACCTTTTTCATCGAGGTCGAATTCAGGCAACTGACCACGAAGATCTCTCCAATGTTGTGCTTCACCGGTAAGATCCAGTGAATCGGCCATCTCTGCTGCCGCTTTGAAGGCGAAAGATATCAGGGCCAGGTCGTAATTGGTAATGTCCTGAAACCAGGCATCGATGGTATTGTCATAGATCTCGGGGCTTGAGCTCAGCGGGAGGGTGCGCTTGCCATCCTCCATCATTGTGATCCCTTCCAAATGGGTAGCTACATCCTTCAAATAAGGATACCCCTTATCTTCCAGAAAACGGTCATCCGCAGAATATTTCCAGTGAAGGTAGAAATGTTGTGCTGCCCAGGCGGCGATGGTGGGTGAAAGGGAATACTGAGCCCATCCACCCATGGGCTCACCTGTGAGGGTGCACACCCCTGGAACGTTTAAGCCCTCGGTATCATAAAAATCTCTTGTATACTGTTTATGGGTTTGCCTCTGCCTCCAAAGGGTATTTAAAAGGCCAAGACCCTCATCGAGGTGATTGCCCTTATATGTAGGCCAATAGCTCATTTGCACATTCAGGTCGTAGTGATAATCTCCCTTCCAGGGCGGGATCTCGCCGTTATCTGCTGTCCAAACAGCCTGTAGAGAAATGGGATAGGAATTACGGCGGGCAATAGATCCAAACTTGTACATTTCGTTGTAGTACTGTTTTTCCAGCAGGCTATCGGGAATGGAAATATCAGATTCCGCCCAGTAATCGTTCCACCATCCCAGATGCTCAGCATAATGATCCTCCGGGCCTTCGGCCAGGGCTTTATCTACCAGTTTATCCGCCTTTTCATCTACCAGGGAGGATGTAACAGACCATGTGCCGATGAGGCGTGAACCTTCACGTTTCCACTTCACAGCTACATCGTAATAAAAATCCTTCCAGCCCTTTTGGTGGTATACAATCTTGTTGTTTTTCCGGGTCACCTCACCCTGTTCATAACCTAGTCGAGCCAGGGAGTGCCCTGACAGACTTGAAGCAGATTCGTCACTTTTTTCATCCTCAGATTCGTAGACAGGAGGTACGAGTTCTGGCACAAACGAATCGGCCGCATTCTCCACCACAAACCAACCCACAGGCTTTTGGGCATGGACAAAGGTTTTCATTGTTTGACCTCCATTCCACCTTATCCGGCAAAGGGCATTGTTTAAGAGGAGCCTGACGTCTTCCACCTCGTCCAAACCTGCCATATTGAACTCCAAAGCTGCTCCCGGTATTTTCGTGGGAGCAGGCTTGTTGTTGTAGGGATCATCAAAAGCCTGCTGAACGGGACGGTAATTCTTATTCATCACATGGTCATATACCCAATCAAAGCTGAACTTTTCGCTGTTCAGATTTTCCATGGGGCGTGAGTCCCACAGGTCAATCCGGTCCAGCGACATCCGCAGCGCGGAATCTTTTTGCCAGACCAGGGCACCTATGAAAGCATTGCCCAACGGCATGCCTTCATCCCATCTTGTGGATAAGGAATCAAAAACAAGATCATGTGTGGATTCCTCTGCTTTGAAAATCTCCTGCTTGCAGGATGAGAAGACCAGGATCACTCCGATTGTAATTATGGATAAAACAAGTTTTTTCATCCTGGTCATTATATTTAGCAAAATCATCGTCCGGTTCATTATATGGTATTTAAATGGTTTCATTTTAACAGGGCAATCTATGTGATCAAAGGGATATGTGAAGTCATTTATGCTTAAATTTTTAATATTTATTCGCTGACCAAAAATCAGAACCCTCAATTTTCTATGAATTGATATGTTTCACCGGCCTCAAACGAAATAATCCTTTCAGTACTTCCGTATTTTATATTAATCTTACCATCCCTGTCAGCATTAATGCTTGCTTCAGAGAGTTCTCCATTTTGCCAGGAAATGTCCACCTCATATCCTCCCCGGGCCATCAAACCTTTCACTTCACCTGTTGGCCAATCTTTGGGCAGTGCAGGCAGAAGGTTGATCATCCCGGCATGGCTCTGAAGCAGCATTTCAGCAATTCCGGCAGTAACCCCGAAGTTTCCATCCATCTGAAAGGGGGGATGGCTGTTGAACAGGTTCGGGGATGTGCTTTTGGTCAATACCGTATTGATGCTTTCCCGGGCTTTCTCAGCCTCGTATAATCTTGCATACTGGCTGATCAGCCAGGCAGCGCTCCATCCCGTGTGGCCACCTCCATGTTCTATACGATAATCCAGTGATTTTTCTGCAGCTTCTGCCAGCTCGGGTGTTTGTTCCGGGTTGATCTGGGATCCGGGGTGCAAGGCAAAAAGGTGTGAGATGTGGCGATGACCCGGTTCCACTTCCTCAAATTCTTCCGGCCATTCCATCAACCGGCCGTCAGAGGCTATTTCTGGTCCGGCCAGCTTTTCCCTGGCATCTGCCACTTTTTCTGTATATGGATTTTCTACACCCAATTCCTCTGAAGCATCCAGAAAGTCGGTAAAGAGCTGCCAGATAACCTGCTGATCATGGGCTGGCCCCATGCTGATCTGACAGCGGCTTCCGTCAGGAGCTATAAATGTATTCTCGGGTGAAACAGCAGGTCCGGATACCAGCTCACCGGTCTCGGGATCTTCCACGAGCCAGTCCAAATAAAATGTCACAGAAGATTTCAGCACCGGATACATGCGTTCCAGGAACTGTTTGTCGCCTGTAAAAGCATAATGTTCCATGATGTGTGAGCAGATCCATGCACCGCCTCCTGTATGCATACCCCAGCTGGCTACTTCTCCCGGGGAGGTGTAACCCCAGACATTTGTAATGGGGTGAACCACCCATCCGTCAAGGTTATACTGGACCTCTGCCGTACGAGCGCCGGGTGTGGATATGGATTCTATCAGATCGAAGAGCGGGAGGTGCATCTCATAGAGGTTGGTCACCTCTGCCGGCCAGTAGTTCATCTCCACATTCACATCCGTGTGGTAATCCCCATTCCAGGGTGACTGGATATCATTGGTCCATATGCCCTGAAGGTTAGCCGGCAGGGTCCGGGCCTCGATGAGGATATCAGCAGGTAACGCCCATACTGGAAGATCAGTTCATTCAGATGCGGGTCGGATTGAGATTGTTTAAAATTTTTCACACGTTCATCGGTGGGAACTGAATTAAAGTTCTCAGGGGTTAGATCCAGACTAACTCTGCTGAAATACTGCCTGTAATCCTCTTTATGTGCAGTTAACAATTTTTCATAGGATTTCTCCTCAGCCTCTTCAATATTCTGCATGGTGATGGTTTTGTAATCCCTTCCTTCATATTCGGGATAGTCCAGCACATAGTTGGTGGAGGCGGAAAGCAACAGGATGACCTCATCGGCATTTTCAACCCTCATCTTTTTATCCTCATACCGAACGGTGCCGCCTTCATTGAGTGCCCTTAGGCGTGTCATGTATTCCAATTTCTCACCACCTTTGCCATCAGCAAGGGCACCGGCCATAATCAGCTGTTCATTTCCTGTATAAGTCTGATAACGTTCAGGTCGTGTCATGGTGCAGGTAAAGGAAATCTGTCCGGGTTTATCGGCCGTGAAACGGGCTATCATCACCTGATCGGGTTGGCTGGTAAAAATTTCACGCGTGTAGTTCACTCCCTCCTGGGTATATCGTACCCGAGCCACAGCATCCTGAAGATCGAGCTCGCGGTAATAATTGGTATAATCTGCCTCCTTACCATTATCAATCCACAGATCACCCAGGGTTTGAAAAGATCCGAAAGGAACTTCCGCCCCGTTGCCATGTCCTGAACCAGCTCCCTTACATACCTGTGTTTTATTGGTCATTTCCGTAGCTTCCTTGTATTTTCCTTCGAAAAGGAGCTGACGAATTTTGGGAAGGGCTTCAGCAGCCTCGGGATTGTCGTTGTTGGTCGGACTGCCCGACCACATGCTTTCTTCACTGAGCTGAATCCGTTCCCGGTTGATATCACCAAATACCATCAGGCCCAATGATCCGTTACCAAGCGGCAAAGCTCTCAACCACTGGGGATCATCCTTCCAGCCATCTGCATGGTCTTCCACTGTGGCATCGGCAGGCTCATCGTACCAGAGTTTCAAATGGGTTTGTTCGTCCATGTCTTTTCTATTCTGGCAGGATGACAGCACAAAAAAGAGCAAAACCAAGGCATACAATTGAATCGATTTCATAGTGTTAATTTGTTGTTGTTTTTAACTGAATATTCTATATCCTACCACTGGATCATCTATTCTTCCCGATCCTCGTCATATGCCGGATTGGGATAGGGCATTTGCGCATTGACCTCCGCTCTCCAATCTTTCAGCATCTTTTGAAGTTTGGAAGTTATTTCCGGTTTCTCCTCTGAAATATCGTGATTTTCCCCCTTATCATTTTCCAGGTTATACAGTTCCACGTGGTTGTCCTCATAAAATTCGATCAGCTTATACTTTCCCAGGCGTATCGCGGCTGAGGGTGTTCCGCCGAGCCCACCGCTGTAATGAGGGTAATGCCAATAAATAGGCCGTTCATTCATGGCGTCGCCTTTTAGTAAAGGTTTCAGACTGATGCCATCCTGATGCTGAGAAGGTTTCAGGTCAATTCCTGCCAAATCCAGCAAGGTTGGGTAATAATCGGTGCCTGTTACCGGAAAATCTGAGGTCGACCCTGCTTCGGTTTCTTCTGGCCAGCGAATGATCAGGGGAACCCTGATCCCCCCTTCATGCAGATAGCCCTTCCCGGCCCTCAATTGGAGGTTGCTTGTCGGAATGTTGCCGGTCTGTTTGCTGGTAGCCATGCCTCCATTGTCGGAGGTAAATACCACGATGGTATTTTGGGCAATACCTTTGTTTTTAAGGGTTTCAAGCACACGACCCATATTCTCATCCATGCTCTCCACCATGGCTGCATAATGAGGCATATTCTGCCACTGCTTGTAATAAGTGCCTCCCTTTTTGACAAACTCCTTCCCCTTATAATCCATTTCAGAAAGCTTCTTCCGGTATCTCTTCACCTTTTCAGGCTTTCCCTGCATAGGCAGATGGACG
>CAYNPZ010000181.1:0-217 GCA_964399175.1 uncultured Bacteroidales bacterium
AAGCCGAACACCCGCATTTTGTATATAGCCTGTGTACTGTTTTTTATTTTTCCTTTTTTTTATGACTAGTAATTCGTTTAGTTATATAATTCGTTTGTTTACGATAAGAAAATAAAAATATGAATACCATCAAAATGACAGCAATAAACTCCTCATAAACTAAATTAATATTGAAATATTCAAATACCCAACCATAAAATCTAATAAGAAGAATTGA
>CAYNPZ010000181.1:227-7665 GCA_964399175.1 uncultured Bacteroidales bacterium
TGTACAGCGAATCTCTGTTTCTCCTTCTAGAAACTTAGCAATAAGACAATTACCCTGATTATTTGAAAAAACCTGTAAATCTCTACTAGTCCAAGAACTATGACCAAGATGATTACTCTTTGCTATTCCAAAAAAGGTAATTTTAGGTTTCAAAGTATCCAAAAACTCATAAGACCTTTTTGAAGTTCGACCATGATGAGGGGCAATAAGTATATCACAATTTTTGACATCATTTTCCCAATTTTTCAAAATATGTTCCCAGGTTTTATCATGAGAATCACCTGCAATAATAACTTTAGCACCATTAGGAGGTCTATATAAAATAACATAAGAACAATCGTTATAATCTTCTGTTTCATTAGATTCTTTTACTAATTCCTTTGTTGGGGCTAAAATATAAAGACCATTTCCACAGCAACTACCGTCTTCATTTTGATTATAATACTTCCCCTTAGAATTACTAAAAAGTGTTAATCTAGTCAAATTTTGATTTTTTTTATCTCGAATACTTTTATAGAATTCCCAGTCTTCTTCATTATATGGAGAATCCTTAAATGAGTCTATCTTCTTTTTATTATCTGTATCCCACACGTTATTAGGCTGAAAAGCTGAAAATAAATCTTTTATTCCACCTAGATGGTCCATATCTGGATGAGTAACTATAAATCTAAAGATAGATTCAACACCAAAATTTTGAAGATATTCTATTGGATTAACAGGATAGTTTTTTTGTCCAAAATTTCCCTTAACTCCTTTAGATTTGACTGATTCAGAAATTTGATGGTCAACAAATGTTTTTTCTGGCTTTCTCTTTGCAGGTTGTTTTTCTAAACTGGCATTATTAACATCTATTAATGTATTCTTTCCATTTAGATGTTTAATCCAAATACAATCACCCTGTTTAACGTTTAAAAAATGTAATTCAGATGGCATATTATTTTAATATTTAAGTTTATCTTGCTATGTCTAAAAATAGTACACAACGTCTGGATAAAGTGCATATGCATTTTATTTCCCTATTACTAAGTTCATCATATCCCTCCAATTCAGGATATATAGATGAATTTACTGACATTGAAATCTGTGGATACTCATAGTTGATTTTATTCTCATTTGGCCCGAAATCTTTGTTAACTTGCATCTTCCTTATCCCTTTTATACAAATATGTAAAAAATTCACTGTCTTGTCAAAAGGTGGTTTGAAAAATTATCAACAGAAAACTATCTCAATTTGGACCATTTTCAAATTCTCTATCTGCCGTAACACATCAAAAATTTTCCCGTAAAAAAGCTGAAGAAAAATCAAACTCATGAAGGAGTACACAATCGATGCCGATGATATTTTCGATTTTAAAAAACAACTCAACAAATTCTTTGAAGAAAACCCCACCGCCGAAATCGATGGATCAACTCTCCAACCGGTATTTTAAAAGAGGATGGAGACTGGGTTAACAATGAAAAATTCATTGCTACAATCATTTATGAATAAAAGTTTTATATTTGCAAAGCATTCATGGAAACTGTCAAAGAATCTATGATAGGCGGTGAAAATGTTTATTTGAGAGGTTTCGGGAGTTTCATCGTTAAAAAACGGGCTCAGAAAAAAGCTAGGGATATTGGCAAGAATAAGGAAATTGTTATACCGGAACATTGCATTCCTACCTTCAGACCCTCGGAAAGACTAGTCAACCGGGTAAAGCAGAATGTAAAATAATCCGGTATGAGAGCGCCTTTTAAAACCATACGCTTTTATTAAATAACAACTTGTACTTTATAATCACTAGGCCTAAAAAATGATTGGAATACAAAGCCCTGAAATATTTTGTTATTTCAGGGCTTTACAGATTTTCTATTATTCAATATTTACGGGTAGAAACCTCTACCATTACGGTGTATCCGGTATATCCTGCGGAAGATAATCACTGGTATTTTGGGAGCCATTAAGAAAATTATCAATGGCAGTTTGTAATCCGTCAAGGGCTTCCTGTGGAGTAATTGACAGTGTGGATTCCAAAGCTTCTTCTCCGTCTTTTCCGTCAAAATTACCATCACGGAAATCTTTTCCCATTGCATTGATTAACTCGGGTAAGTCTTCGGGATTGAGTCCCTCCGTTTTTACTAAATTGGACAATCCGGCCTGAGCTGCGCCGTAGCTCAATTCGCTTTGTTCGGCATCGCTGCTTTCGGAACGGGTGAGATCTGCCGGAACAGTGCTGCTTATATCCGTATCTCCCAATCCAAAAGCATTAGCTACCTTATTGTTTGCATTTTCAATGGCGGTTGAAAGGCCCTCCGAAGCGTTCTCATCAATGTTTTCAGCAGCAATGGTGGTAAGTGCCGTGACACCGACGGTTTTCTCATTCTTATCATCGGACATAACAACGTTTCTAAACTCAAAGTTATCCATTGAAACTTCTTCCCCGGTGGCTTCGTCTGAATAACTGCCACCGGTAACCACTATTTCCACTCCTCCGACGTGATCAACGGAAACAGTAAATTCACCCTCGCTGTTTGTCTCTGCGGAGGCTAACAACTCACCCCTGAGTTCATTTTCATCGAATGCATAAACATTCACGTCGGCGTTCTCGATTACGCCTTTTACAGCACCACCTGATAGTGTGGTCTCGCTTGTTCCCTCATCTGTTTCATCTCCTATATCCGGTATATCCTGCGGGAGAAAATCGCTGTTATTTTGGGGGCTATTAAGAAAATTATCCATGGCAGTTTCTAATCCATCAAGGGCTTCCTCTGGAGTAATTGAAAGTGCAAAATCCAAAGCTTCTTCCCCGTCTTTTCCATCAAAATTACCATCGCGGAAATCTTCTCCCATTGCATTGATTAACTCGGGTAAGTCTTCGGGATCGAGTCCTTCCGTTTTTACTAAATTGGATAATCCGGCCTGAACCGCGCCGTAATTCAATTCGCTCTGTTCGGCATCGCTGCTTTCGGAAAGGGTGAGATCTGCCGGAACAGTACCGCTTATATCCATATCTTCCAATCCAAAAGCACTGGCTACATTACTATTTGCATTTTCAATGGCGGTTGCAAGCCCCTCCGAAGCGTTCTCATCAATGTTTTCAGCAGCAATGGTGGTAAGTGCCGTGACACCGACGGTTTTCTCATTCTTATCATCGGACATAACAACGTTTCTAAACTCAAAGTTATCCATTGAAACTTCTTCCCCGGTGGCTTCGTCTGAATAACTGCCACCGGTAACCACTATTTCCACTCCTCCGACGTGATCAACGGAAACAGTAAATTCACCCTCGCTGTTTGTCTCTGCGGAGGCTAACAACTCACCCCTGGTTTCATTTTCATCGAATGCATAAACATTCACTTCGGCGTTCTGGATTACGCCTTTTACAGCACCACCTGAGAGCGTGGTCTCGCTTGTTCCCTCACCTGTTTCATCTTCTTCACACATCCAGAAAACGGATGAAATCATAAGCAGGGAGATGATCCATACAAGTCTTTTCATAATTCTTAAATTTTAATTTTACATTTCTTTTATTAAAGACGCAGATGTAAACAAAAGGGTGGGAAAGGTTGCAAATTTTTTCTATCTCAGGTCATATTAACCGGCGATTCCTGACTTGTTTCGATTACCGGATGTTTTTTTATGCCTTCCGTTGATTGTCCTTTTCCTTTATTGCATTGTAAATTACCTTTACTCAAAATTATAAAATTTCAAATAATGCGGCGTAAAGTGGCTATAATATGGAAGAATACAATTACTACGGCTCAGTAGGATACTATAAGGACAGCCCGGGTGTATTCACCTTCCAGCCTGGGGAGAACCTGCCCGCCAGATCCGGGACCGGTGTCATCGTTCTGGCTAAATTCAACTCTGTATCCACAGTACAGGTACCATCCTGCTTTTTGTATTTCTCATTAATCCGGATATTTACAGAAGCCATTTTTATTGGGTCGTTTTTTGGACTACATTATTCAATTTTTGATTTTTGGGGATTATAAGTTTATTGATTTTCAGAGCTGGCGGGGGTTAAAAAAGGCCGCTTCCGGGGAAGCGGCCTCTGGTGGAACCACCTGGAATCGAACCAGGGACACACGGATTTTCAGTCCGTTGCTCTACCGACTGAGCTATGGCTCCATTTGTTTAAAGCGGTTGCAAATGTACGTAAAATTATTTTTTCACAAAATTTTTATGTGAAATTTTTGTTTATTTAAAAGCCGTAAAAATACTATGCACACTGATCGCAACCCAACTTCCCATCGGAACTGAAAAGGAAAAATTATTACACGATGCCGATCTTTTGTAATTTTGCCAAACTTTTAAAAGAGGGAGATTCGTTTTGTTAGTTTAATTGATTTCAGACCTGAAACCATTATTCAACAGGAAGTATTTAAAGCAGGGAAACCATGCAATATCATACACACAAGCTCTCCAACGGATTGCGGATCATTCATCTGCCCGATGAATCGGAAGTGGCCCACTGCGGACTGATGATCAACGCCGGCTCGCGTGATGAGCTGGAGGAGGAGCAGGGCATTGCCCACTTTGTGGAGCATCTGTTCTTCAAGGGCACCAGAAAGAGAAAGGCCTTTCACATTCTTAGCCGGATGGATGATGCGGGCGGTGAGATGAATGCCTATACCACCAAGGAGGATACCTGCATCCACACCTCCTTCCTGAAGAACGACTATGAGCGGTCGCTGGAGCTGATGGCCGATATCACTTTCAACTCCGTCTTTCCCGGAAATGAGATCAAACGGGAGAAGAACGTCATCATTGATGAGATCAACTTCTACAAGGACAACCCCTCGGAATCAATATACGATGATTTTGAGGAACTGGTGTTTGCCGGCCAGCCCCTGGGCAGAAACATTCTGGGAACGCCCGAGATACTTAACCGTTTCCGGGCGGAAGACTTCAAAAATTTTGTTGGCCGAAACTACCATCCCTCGCAGATGGTGATCACTTCGGTAGGAAACATTTCTTTCTCCAGGCTGGTTGCCCTGGCAGAGAAACATTTCGGCTCTGTGCCTGCAGGACAATCCAACGGACTCCGCGAACCCTTCAAAGGCTACACACCCGGAAAACGCGTTGTTGACAACAACACCAACCAGGCCCACTGCATCATCGGGAATGTGACCTACGACATGCACCACCCGAAAAAAATTGTGATGGCCCTCCTTGAAAACATCATTGCCGGCCCCGGGCTTACATCCCGCCTGAACATGCTGCTGAGGGAAAAGCTGGGATATGTCTATAACATCGAATCCAGCTACACACCTTTTTCCGACGTGGGGCTGTTTACCGTTTATTTCGGCACCGATAAAAGCCGGGTGGACAAAACCCTGCAACACATATATAAAGAATTCGATCGTTTGCGGACCACCAAACTGGGCAAGATTCAACTGAACAAGGCCAAGCGGCAGTTGTTCGGCCAGCTTGCCATCAGCTCCGAAAACCCGGTATCGCGTATGCTGGCACACGGTAAAAGCTACCTGATGCTGAACCGGGTGAATTCGCTGGAAGAGCTGAAAAGCAAAATAGACCGGATCACGGCGGAAAACCTCAGGGAAACGGCCAATGAGGTGCTGGATCCGGAACGTTTAACCACATTAATTTACAAATAAGCCATGTTTGGAATATCTCAGGAATTGGAACAATACATCCTTAACCATTCGGAAAAGGAAGACGAGCTGCTTTACGAGCTGAACAGGGAAACCCACAAGAAAGTGCTTCATCCCAGGATGCTCTCCGGACAACTGCAGGGCAAAACGCTGGAGATGCTCAGCAAACTGCTGCAACCGTCACAAATACTTGAGGTCGGGACCTACACAGGCTACTCGGCCATATGCCTGGCCAGGGGTCTGACTGAAGGCGGCCGGCTCCACACCATCGAGTCAAATGACGAGCTGGAAGATTTCGCGCGACACTACTTCAATCGCGCCGGGCTTCAGGAGAGGATAACCCTGCATATAGGGTATGCCCTGGATATCATCGAAGATCTAAACGGTCCGTTCGACCTCGTTTACCTCGATGCCGACAAAAGGGAATACACCGGGTATTTAAAGCTATGCAAGGAAAAGCTCCGGCCCGGCGGATGCATCCTTGCCGATAACGTGCTTTGGGATGGCAAGGTGGTGGACCCCGATCCCCAGGATCCCGATACCATGGGTATCCATCATTTCAACGAAACGGTAAAAAACGATCCCGATCTGGAACAGGTAATCCTGCCCATACGGGACGGGTTGATGATGATACGGAAGAAGATATGACCGCTGATTGACCGGAGGAGTTTGAATGTTCGGGCATAGAAATGCTATAGTTGGCAGTTAGATACAATGGTCATTGATGGTCATTCGGTTGTCATTTATCGTCATTTATCGTAACCGTAGAATGATCCAAACTATAAAAGATGAATTCACATGGAACCATAGTTTGGTTTGCAATCAATAACCAATTTGGTCTTGCCGTCGTAGACGGCAGATAGCGATAGGTTTTCTTAAACCTTAAACATCAAATGAAGACAATTAAAAACATATTCCGCATAACTTTCAGAGCTCTTGTTGTCTTGGTTGGACTATCAATAATATATGGAATTTACAGTAATTCATTGTTATTTGTAAATGATAGAACGATTGATTATTATGAAAAATTACAGGAATTAATTGCAGATAAAGGGTATGAAAATGAAATATATGTAATTAGCGGAAAACGGTTTAAACCCATTAATGATCTTTTAGTAAAATTTGGAAATGCAGTAAGGGAAAGCAGGCATCTAAAAGGTAAAGCCATTGACATTCTTGTATTTGATGTTAATAATGATGGTAAATCCAATCACGAGGATGTGGATCTTGTATATAATATTTTAGACAGGAAGGTTATAAAAGACCAGGGAGGATTGGGAACATATAAAAACAAATCATGCTTTTTTACACGACAAATGATTCATTTTGACAGTCGCGGACATAAAATCAGGTGGAATAAATAGCAACATGTAGCTCAAGTAGCAATCCCGGCAGCAGAAATTGTTCCGGGATTTTTCCAGGTGGTTCTGTAATTTCGTCCCGTAGAGTAAGTCTTTTTTATGGATTTCACGTCTTCAAGAAGAAATCAATGTTTGAATGATCCCAGGGATGTTGTTTACCTGAGCCTGGCTTTTTTAAAACTTCCTGTTCCGGATTATACCGCCATACCTTTAATATGCTCAACCCGCCAGGGTCTTTTCGATCCGTCCGGGAGTATAATTCGAATTGGTATTTAATTCGTAAACAATTGTCAATACTATATTGGGCAAATCCATATTATCCGTATTGTTCCCGGTTTTTCCCTCAGGGGAATAGGCCGTTTGCACCGCAATGCCGGGATTGTCTTCAAGAAATCTGTAAAACTGTTTGGTGAAACTCTGGATATCTTCTGCGTAAATGGTATGTTCTTCCATATAAAAATATTTATAACAATACAGTT
>CAYNPZ010000182.1:0-7648 GCA_964399175.1 uncultured Bacteroidales bacterium
CGCCATGGAACCCGCATGCTTTATCCATTGCCTTGTTGTGAAGGTACCTGGATGCAGGTTTCATTTAAAATTTTGAATATAAATGGTAAAACATGGATAACAATATGAATATGAACCTGTATAAAGAACCCCGGCATCAGAATTTTCACCTGGAGTGGGTTTTGCATATAGACCCTGCTGAAGCTTACCGGTTTCTTAAAAAGGGAAAGGCTCTATTGCTTGATGTTCGTGAAAAAGACGAATATGAGGTGGAACGGGTTGCTTTGCCGGGGATTTTGCATTATCCCATGCCGAAGGTTATTGATAATATTCAGGATCTTCCGGCCCATAAACTGATCATTGTCATGGACACCCTGGGCGAACGGGGGACAAAAATAGCCAACCTCCTGAATATGCATGGCTTCAGGCACGTTGCCAATCTTGACGGGGGACTGGTGCAATGGAAAGCCGGTGGGTTCCCTGTGGAAGATATATTACCCGATGCGTGCGGTGGATGTTGTGGATGTGGCTGATAGCACAAAGACCGGTGTCGATCGTATTATTGTACATGAAAGAACGGCAAGTTCATGGGAAAGAGTGATGTCAAATTGTTATTTCAGTTAAAGAATAAGATGATGCTTAACCATAACCGGATGTAAAATGAATTAAAGTATAATATTCAAAAAAGAAGCACTATGAACAGACGTAAAGCAATGAAATTAGCTGGAGGCGCCATAATTGGAGGTGGCATTGGTATCTTACCACTTTACAATGCATTCAAACCAAAATACCCGGCATCAAAAAAGCCTCAAAAACTGGAATACAAAAAAGCTGATCACGATTGGATGTATGACCGGTTAGATCCTGCAACAACCGCTGAATTGGCCTACAAACATTACGAAGGCGGAGGATGCATGTATGCAACTGTTAAAGGTGTACTCTCTCAATTGGCTGATAAATTTGGCGAGCCCTATGAATCATTTCCCTTTCATATGATGAAGTATGGACATGGTGGTATTGCCGGTTTTGGAACCGTCTGCGGTGCACTAAACGGGGCAGCAGCGCTTATAGGTTTGTTCGTGGCCGGGAAGGGGATGAAGGATAGTTTGACCACCGGGCTTTTTCGATGGTATGAAAAGAACTCCCTTCCTGAATTCAAGCCACGAGAACCCATTTTGGATTTCGACCCACCCGGATCTGTTTCCAACTCAATACTTTGTCATGCATCCAACACGAGCTGGGTGAATGCAACTGGATATGAAATAAAAAGTAAACAGCGTATAGAAAGATGCCGCCGTTTGACCGGTGATGTGGCCTCTCAAACTACATTCATCCTGAATGAGTATTTTAATAATAATTATGTGACAGATGGACATGACGATGAAACGGTTAGAAAATGCATGACATGCCACGGCAAAGGAGGCAAGATGGCCAATACCGGCGGAAAGATGAGTTGTACTTCATGTCATACAGAATCAATCGGGCATAAAGTTTTTGCAGAACCCCATTATAAAGTAATGAATGAAAAATAGCGGAACCAGCGTGAGAGAATTCATTGTGTTTGCAGCTTTGGCTGCGGTAGGATGCATTCCCAATTTTTTCCAAACAATCTCTTTTTGGAAAAAATTGGGAATGCACCCGTGCGATGGGAATAATTCAGTCGCTCAAAAATAAAACAAATACCGGTGATATCTGTTATATTTAAGAAACAGATGAGGTTATGAAAAATCCTGATATAAAATTGTTGTGCCCGCCAAAGAAATGTGGCAAATGCCGCCGGATGATCAGCCGGGTGGAATCGGTGCTCGAAAAACATGGCATCAGCGGAGAGTTACAAATTGTCAACGATCCTGATGAACTACAGCAATACCCGACATGGATATTGCCCACTTTGGTAATCAACGGTCAAGTGGTTGCACGGGGTTATGTTCCTTCCCCTGAAGCCATAATGAAATTTATTACACTTTAATACCAGGGGAACACCGGCTTCCAGCCGGTAAGGGCCAGAAGGGCGGTGTTCCTGAACCATGGTTTCCACCGAGGACCACCGGCATCCCTGCCGGTGCAACTTTAGCTACAAACGAAAATACAAATGCCTAAATCTGGGGTATAAAAGAAAAAGCAGATTTAGGTATTTTTTTATTATTGGGTATGCATTGATAACCATTATTATGGCTACAAGTAAAGATGTGGCACCAAAGATCACCTTCAGTTTTTTAGGCTGAATTTTAACCGTAAACTGAGTGCCTGCAAAACCTCTAAGAACTGCACCAACAGCTAGGGGCAGGGCCAGGGAAGGATCGAAATGTCCGCTACTCGGATGACCCAGAAAACCGATCGAGAAATTAATTATAATCAACTTGAAAGGAGTACTTATTGCAAGGAAGACCCTCACAGGCAATCCATGTAAAATTTTTCTTTTTTTTATGAAATAAGCAAAAATTTTGTCTCGTTAAATAATTATTCGTATTTTTGCGAACAACGAATATAAAAAAAGGAGGCATAAAATGAGTAATCAATCCAAATTGGATAAGAAATTTGCTACATGGAAAGGAATACCGAGGGAAGAGATTGAATGGTATCCCACTGTTGATAAAACCAAATGCACAGGGTGCGGCATGTGCGTTACCAGTTGTGGCAGGAATGTATTTGATTTTGATCCTGAAAATAACAAAGCAGTTGTTGCCAGGCCGATGCAATGCATGGTCGGCTGCACATCCTGCCAGGTTTGGTGCATTTACGATGCCATCAGTTTTCCCGATCCGGATAATATCAAAGTTCTGATCAAAAAAAGAGGCGTGTTGAAGCTGGCGAAACAGCAACTCAGGGAAAAACTGGAAAGAGGAGAAAATGTGGCGGAGCAGTCCAATAAGACAACAGCTTCAAATGAGCAATAGGGTTATTTGTTAATCCATTTGACTGAAAAGGCCCCGTGTTAATGGTTGAAAGAAACCGGCACGGGGCCTTTTAATATTCCTTCCACCGGAATCCTTCCGGGTTCATCAACGACATATTTTCACCGGACTGGGTCAATACCAGCAGCCCGTGTTTGGCAGCAAGTTCATAGCTGTCGGGAGGAACGCTCATGCCGGCTACTGCTCCAATAAGCCTTTTACTGGCATATTCATAAAAAAGCGGTTTGAAATTGACAAGTTTGCGATTGACAAAATCACTTACATCATCGGGATGCACCTTGTACTTGACCTCAATTACAACGCAATATTCCCCGTTGTGAAGAACAATATCGTATTCTCCCTGCAGTTTTTTGGATGCCCTGGCTAGGTGATCCACCTCCGTGTACTCAATGCCGAAAAGCGAACTGCGGGCTTCCAAGCCCCTTCGAAAAAATTCCTCTGCCACGTCTTTGCTGTTTTCCGATACACCTCCATACAACCTGGCCAGCTTGTCAATTTTGCGGTCCGTCTCCTGCATGCGTTTATCGGTTTCCTTAAACTTTTCAGTTAATAACTTGTCCGTCTCCTGAAACTTTTTGTCCGTTTCCTGGAACTTCTCAGTTAATAACTTATCTGTCTCCTTAAACTGCTTATCCGTCTCCCGGAACATCTTCCAAACCTGGTTAAAAGATACCGGTTCCCCGTATTCCGATAACGGCTCATTGGCATCGTTCTGATCCTTTTTACTCATTGCACTTGTTTTTTTTCTAAAAATACGAAATTTCCCATTCTTTTTCAAAGATAAAAACGCGAACGAGAAGGAAAATATTTTTGGCAGTATCTGCTTGAACATGCTGAATTCTTCAAGTACAGCCATTAATTAGGCCGGGCTCAAACTCCTGAAGATGTAACCGCTTTTGTATTCTATTTGGCAGGCCCGGATTCAGATTATATGACTGGACAAGCTCCGCTTATTTATGGTGGAATCGTTTTCTGTTAATCGCTTCGGCAGCTGAAATTCTAATGCAAATTGCAGTGGAACTTTAACACATGGCAAATAATTGATAAAATCACAAAAAACTTACCGGATAATTTATAAAACGTTCCGGTAAGTTTTTTTTCTCAGGGGCTTTCATAGCTGTTTCATCTGCCCTAAACTATAAAACAATGCTTTCTTCAAAACCATTTTAAACAATTGACAAGTCATGTAGTTCCATCGGATTACCTGAATACTAAAGTAGAAATAACAAGAAGATTAATCAGACACTGGCTTCCCCCGATTTTTTGAGCGCATATTTTGTTAAAATGGGCCCGATTATCTCAAAAATCACACTGGTGGCCGTAATCGTGGTAAAAACGATATTCCCGATATGGTCGCCCATGGTCAGGCCGGCATCATTGATGTCAGGACCCAGTCCCTGAAAACGGTTCTTCACTATCAAAGCCAAACCAATGGCCACTCCGGCTTGTGAAAGTATCCCAAAGCCCAGGTATTTTCTTACTTTGGGTTCTAATCTTCCCAGGCTTGCTCCAATAAATGCTCCTCCCCCTAATCCCGCTATTCTGCCGATTATATACAAAAGGCCAATAAAGCCCAAAGCAGGAATTGATTGTAAATGCAAATTGGCACCGGCTATAGTAAAAAATAAAAGATAAAACAGCGGTATGATAAAACCAACATCCTCTTCTTCATACTCTTTTACCTCTTCGAGTTTGGGATAATTTCCAATTACAAGTCCAAACACTATACCTGAGAGAATCTCTGACAGGTTTGCCAATTGACTAACTCCGGTAATTAATATAACTGCGCCAAAGGAAAGAAGCATCAAATCTTCACGAAAACCTCTGAAACGAGTCAACCAAATAAAAAGAGTTGCAGTTATACCTCCCAATAAAATGCTGAGACCGATTTCCCGAAAGGGCTCAATGAGAGATGCCCAAAAACTACTGTCCATGGCTATATTACCTCCCGAATGCGAAAGAAGAAGTATGGCGATGGGACTAATCAGACCAAAAATAATAATGGCCAGTCCATCATCAATTCCAACAATGGAATATAAGGTCCGAGTGAGGCTGCCTTTGGATTTGGTTTCGTCAATAACCGCAATGGTTCCCGCAGGGGCACTTGCCGGCGCCAAAGCCCCAAACACCAGTGCTAAAGCAAGATTTCCGGTTAGAAGGTACAGGAATAGCGTCACCATTATTACAGCCAAAAAGGATTCGGAAAGAACGGTAATAATAATTCCCCGTCCATGAGCCATGACCTCCCGGACATTCACTTCCAGCCCAATTTTAAAAGCAACAAAACCCAGAACCATATGGGTAATGAATTCCATATTGCCAAGGGTTTGTTCATCTAAAAAATTCAAAACAGAAGGCCCCAGAAGAATTCCCGCAATCATATAAGCAATGATATTGGGAAGTCCTATTCGTTTGGAGAGTTGAGACAATACAAGAGGAATCAAAAACATGACACCCAATGTAAATAGTATTGGTACGGTAAGGTTTTCAATCCAGTTAATCATAAGGGTTGTGCTTATTCATTGAATATTCTATTCCTTTAAGGATAAATATAATAAAACTGACAGTAAAATTTTGGTTTGGAATAAAAATCCCCGTGCCAGTTTTATAAAATTGTAACACGGGAATTTTTAAGATTCAACCTCCAATATTATTTGGCGGCACAATCCATGCACACTTTTTTATCGCCTTTGACGCGTCCGTATTCCATCACGGTCATCTCGCCGCACTCTTCGCAGACAAAGCTGTTAAAACTGTCGGATTGATTGTTCCACTGATATTCAAAAACCTCTGAAATGTCCATGATTTGTTCATCGGGGGCATTCATTACATTTTGTACCAAAGGTTCTACTACCTTGTCGGGGACTTGCGTTGGCGGAACCCCTTTTTCGCGATATTCTTTAAAAAATTCGGTTTTTTTGTTGGCCAGCATCGCTTCGGCTTTTGGGGTTACCCTCACGGCGCGGTTGTTTTTTTTGTCAATTAAAGTCAAAGCCCATTTACCTTTGTGGGTTTTGCTGATATTCCCTTTGCCGAGGGTGCATCCGGTCATTACCTGGATACCGTCGCCAAAACAGGTAGCACAGTGATTTTCGCCCAAATCTACGAAAGCATGTAATGCCTTGTCGCCGGTGCGTTCAACACCGAGTGCATTCATGGCAGCCGCAGCTACTCTTAAACCGTTTGGCATAGCCGGACATTTGTGTCCGTGAAATTTTTGCCCGAATTCGAGCCATTCTTTTGGATTTGTCATAATTTCTAATTTTTATGGTTAATAAATAATTTGTTTGTTCATTTTCTAAGCAACTACTCCATAAACCATTTTACCAGCAATGATCAATAAAACGATGGCATAAGCCACCTTCACCTGTTTCGATTTGGCTTTTTGGGTCATGTAGCGCCCCCCCAACTGCGAACCAATAATAACAGCAACTATAACAATGCCGGTAAGCAACCAGTTCATCTCGCCCTGGGCAGCATGCCCCAGATAGCCCGAAGCAGAGGAAAACGTAACTACCATGGCTGTTGTTGCTGCGGCAATTTTGGTTTTATATCCCATTATCATAAGGATAGGGGCTACGATGAACCCACCGCCCAGGCCAAGCATACCGCCCATAAAACCGGCAAAACTGCCCACGAAAAAGCCGATAATGCTTCGCTTCTTCAGTGACATCATTTGCTCCGCTTCCGGCAATCTCGAGGCCCAGAACATTCGCAGAGCTGCAATCAGCACCATGGCAGCAAACAATATTTTCAGGTTTTGTACCGGCACATGTTCACTGGTCATGGCACCCAGGGGTGCAGCAATCAATGCGGTTACGGCCATTACAGCTCCTCCTTTCCAGTCAACCATTTTTTTGCGGGCGAAAGGAATTAAAACTAAGGCTGTATTCAAACCATTAAGCAATAAACCCAGTGGGATTGCTACCGAAACCATCTCGAAACCGGCCCAGTGGAGTACCGGAACGTAAACCATCCCGCCTCCAAGTCCGAGCATGGCGAATACAAACGAGGCAATAGCTATAATGAAAAAAACGATTGTATAAAGCATGAGTTAATTTGACAATTTGAAAATTTGAAAATGCGCTAATTTGAGGATGAATTCATTTGAGGGTTATTCTTACACCGCCTTTACCCGGATACCAGAAAGTAGCAGCTACTTTACCATAATACAGTTTTTCCATCATGCCTTTGCCAAAGGTGGCACCGGTGGCCGACATAATTCCGTCCTGCATGCAGCCCTGCGGGTGACCAACACCCATTTCCGACAATACATGCATCTCGTGATTGGCAGAACGTCCTACCCCTAATTTTTCCATTGCTACGCTTCCCATTCTAAAACCAATGGGCATAAACGGACATTTGTGACCATGAAACTCATAAGCCCAGTCTGGTATGTGAAATTTTTGTGTACTCATAATACTTCATTTTTAAAAATTTTCATCTTAAAAATTTAATGGCTTAAATAACTTGTTATCAATCTAATATATTTGTTATTGCAAGCAAGTATTTACTTGCAATAATTTTAAAAAAAAATTATTTTTCCAGCATTTTTAGTAATAATTGCATCATGCGGGTACAAAAGTTATCGATATGCATTTCCCCTCCGTTAAGAATCAATTCAATATTCAGAGAAACAGGAATTCCCATGTACAGCATGGCTACATTTTCCACCGGGATACTTTCATCCCATTTGCCAAGGGCGATGCCGTCCAGTATGATTTTGCTGACCAGTGTCTTTTGCTTATTAAAAA
>CAYNPZ010000183.1:0-7645 GCA_964399175.1 uncultured Bacteroidales bacterium
TTCAACATTGGATACCTTTACAGAACTTACATGATCTTTGGACGCATATTGATTTTTGGCCTTATGCTTGAAATTGTCCCGTATAAAATATGGCTGACTTTTATAATTGTCGAATCGGTGTTTGTTCCTGTCTAAGTAATTTTGTGCTCTCGTAGGAACGGATTTGGTAAAATGTTTGGAATGGATCTTTCCGGTCTTTAAATACTGCTTAAATTCTTCTTTGGGCAAAAGTTTAGAATGATCCTGACATATACATCGAGGATGCCATCCGGTAAATATAAATCCTTTCGGGTACTCCCCGGCCATCTGGTCGCAAATATCATATTCAGGATGGGAACCGCTCAGCTTAACAATAATGCCTACCACAAATGGAAGCTGCTGCCTTCGATGATAATTGGACATCCGGTAAGACATATTCGTTTCTGTGGCCGCCAATCTAAGAGCATTTTGATAACTGCTCAAATACTGGCCTTTCATGTTATGCTTGGATAAATAATTTTTAGCAGGTTTTGACCATTGGTATTTCCCGTTTTTGTTGACGTGCCTGAATCTTCTGTTGGGTTCTTTAAGGATATGCCGAACATCCCTGCTAATGTCAGATGAACTTCTCCCGGTTGCAATACCATGGCCAATGAGTGTTTTTAACTGTGGCTTGGTCTGTTTTGTGATATTCCATACCCGGTCAGATAAATTCCATCCATTTTCTGTTCTGTTGATAAAAGCATTTAAGGCTTGTGTGTTTTGGGAGAAAAAACTTGTCTTTATGCCTTCAGAGAGGGCAATATTCCTTATATATTGATTGGTAAGTTCATCATTCTTTTGATTGGCAAGATTCCATCCTTTCACCTGTTGGGCCTGAACAAAACCACTGAGATTCTTATTAAGGGATGTAATCTGTTTATCAATCCGACCCTCCAACCGGGGATATTTTTTCCAAACAAACTTTTTGGGATCCTTTATATCATATCTGGCTAATTCCTGGGCAAACTGATCATAAGAATTTTGCATCATATTGTCAAGATCCTTCTGCATCTGAAGAAGTCTCTTGAAATGCTTTTTCTCATAATCTTTTTCTATGCTCATGATCTACGAAAACATCCCAATATAGATCTAACCTCTTTTCCTCCTACAATCGGTTCTTTGTTTTTCAAAACAGATATTGGATTGACTCCCCATGTTCCGTCTTCACTTGGTTGGATGGGAGCAACCTCCCGAACCGCCCTTACCTTTGAAACAAAACCACCAGTATTTGAAGTTATCAATGTAATTTTGCAATCCATGGTATTGGAAGCAATGCCCCAACACTTACCTACACAAAATTTTTTGACCCTAAAAGGCCCTAAAAGATCCTCCAGATCCTCAACAGTATGTTCGTTCTGCCAAGTCTTTTGAGTCAATTCATACATTTCTGCAAACTTTCCCTTTGACCATAATTTCATAAACTTTCCTGCAACCTTTTTCATAAATTCCGTTTTAATCGTTTAAAAATAAGACTCCGTTATATCATTGACTTGGCTTTTACTGCTTTCATCCTGAATGGTTTTAAGTTCTTCTTCCGGATCATCAACCATCGGGTTTTTCTGCACGCCAGTTTTCTGAGATAAGACTTGTTTTCCACCTGTGGCATTCATTAATGAATTGATTATTTCCTCCGAATTATGGGGCAAAACACTACCTAACGAAAACGAAATCTCTAAGGTTTCAAATGGCTTTGCTAATTTCCGGTCTACTGTTGTTAAACATGCCTTAAGTAATGATATTCTCCTTTCAAGACCTGGCATGACAACCTCCTCTTTGTTTTTTGCCTTTAACAAAGCTCCCATGAACATGAATCTAAGGGTTACACCGCTAACTGCTGACATCCCTTTTACATTGTTGAATGATAAGTCCGGGGTATCAGTCAGGCCAAAAATATCATCTTTCAACATCTGGCTCTCCATATTGACTGAATCAGGTGCATGATCCCAACTCAAAATCTCAGCACCTCCATTATATTCAACGGATCCCGTCCGGGTGTTCTTTTCCCCTTTTATTTGAAGGGTTTTACCTTTTTCATCCTTCTTAAGCATATTCTTAACATTACCCTTGAGCAATAAGATGGGATCTCCAAAGTAATCGTTCGTATCACCAAAGTTGGATTTCAGCTTTTCAATCCGGTCAATGGATGATTGAACATCTTCCCATTCTGCGTTCTCCTGCTCATAGTATACAACAGGAATTTTGCCGAGAACATTTTCTTTCTCAACAACTTCCCATCCTGAGCCTGATTTTATTCCGGAATATATCTTTGTTGCAGTATAAATATCAGCGGCCTCCACTTCTTCTCCTGCTTCATTGGTAGTCTTATACTTCCGCAAAAATGCAACCATATCACCATAATCATCAAATTCAGGATATATTTCATCCCCGTCTTTATGTGAAAAGATAAGAGATTTAATTTTCGTTTTGCCAGTCCGCTTGTCCTTTACAGGATAAAAGAACTCAGCAACTTTTGTTTCCACAGCAAGTTTACGGGCAAGATCCCTGTTATGATAATCTAATTTCAACTTTTTCCATAAGGATGATATTTGGGAGAAGGCTTCCTTTTCCTGCTTTTTTTGGGCGTTGGATTCCAATTGAACCGGGGCGCCAAATAAGAATGATACTGCACTCTCAACAATCTTTTTTTGATAAGTACATACCACTTTGGTACGTTCTTCAGTATTTCCGTTGGCAAGTTCTTTGGGAGGTCTTTTAAGTATCTCATGCTCCCCGTTGTATTCTTCCCAATTTTTATTGATGTCCAGATCGGTTTTTTTAGCCCCATCCTCGATCTCCTTGATTACTTCCTTGTAATTGTCAGATCCAATCTGCATTACTTGATTATTGTTATTGCTCTCGGTAGCCATTCGTAATGAGTTTTTTGTTGTTGATTAGTCGTTTAATCGTGGATGAATCTTCTTTGACAGTATATGAGTTCCCGCTTTTCATAAAGAGCAATGTTGATCCATCCGCATTCGTAGTAAGGGCCTCAACTTCCATAATGTCTATGGATATTTGAGTTTCTTTTAACTGAGATTTGAGGCCCAAATCCGGGCCTTCTTCAAGTATGTATATTTCAATAAAATCTACGAACATATTATGTCAAACTTGGCATTGTTGTGAGATGGTCTCCGTCATCATCCGAAAGGTCGGGTAACCATAACTTTGGATAAAAAGTTTGCGCCAAAGAATCTGCCTTGTCAGGTGAACGCCCCAACCTTTTTTTAATATCATCCTTCTTTTCAAGACCAATTTTCCCATCACTCCTGACAACCCAATTCATTTCATTCAGTTCTTCTTTGAGTACATCATCCGGTGGCAAGGCCAGCTTGAAACTGTTGGCAGGATTAAGAGATTCCCTGAGCATCCAATAAGCATAGGCCCGTAGAGATTCAAATTCCCTCTCCTGAGTATCATCGGTCAAGCCTTCTGCGCTGTAAGATGATTTATAAGAGATAGCATTTTCATACCCCTGCTCAACCAATCTGCTGTAAACCCCGGCTCCTTCTCCAATGGTATCTATGTAAGCAAAAGAGCCAAACCGGGTATGTTCATCCAGGATTCGCTTAACACGTCCTGCATTTTCCATGTGAATGGTTTCTCGTTCTTCTGCATTTGTAATAATCTCAATTTCCCTGACAAGACTACCATACCTGTAAGTGTAAACAGAAGTATCCCTTCCCATTCCTGCTATATCCACACCAAGATCCAATGGCTTTATGATGGGATCTACTGAGTTCATTTTTTCTTCCCATCGTTTCTCCGCTTCTTCGATCCATGACAATGGGATGAGCTTATCATCACCTTCTTCTCCAAACTCACCAAGTACCTTAATACGGAACAAGTTATTCGGCCTGTAATACTTTCCATCAAACTCAAAGTCATGTTTGGATTTAACCATTTCTGACTTTTTGATGGGAGTGGCCCAACCCTTATCAATCTTATCCCTGACCCATGGATAATCGACCTGACCAGGAATATGCTTTTCGGAATATATATTGTAGTCAATGACTCCATTAAGATATTTCTGATAATTGACAACATTGGGTGCGTTCAGGTCATTCAAGCGGAATTTTTTATACAACTTGTTCTTTGTACTCCTGTAAGATTCTCCGGTGGTCGTATTAGGGTTAAACACCAATACCAACCGGGAATTGCCTTGCAGGATCCCTTCAATGGAATCAAACATAATATCACTTATGCCGGATGCCTCAGTAACAACAACCATAACGTTGGCAGCATGCAAACCTGACCATGCTTCAATTTCATCATCCGAGGCTTTAAATCCTGTCAGGAACCAATCCTGATGATCCTGAAACCTTATCCCATCCGAGAGCAAATTGCCGGGCAATATCTTAGATTTCTTAAACAGTTTGGATATTTCCGGGATCATAATGTTTCTGATCTGTCTTCCGGTGGGCGCTGTATTGACAACCTTGGTTGATTCAACCAGTTCTCCTTCTTCATTGAAACGGGGAGTTAAATAGAGAAAACAAAGCGAGGCGCAAGCCGCAACAAAATCCTTGCCCCTTGATGTTCCTGATCTGACTGATACCCTTCTTTCCTTCTGAATGGCACTCAAAATTTTCTCCTGGTCTTTATCCAGGCTTACCTTCAGGATTTGCCCGGCAAACAATGGCCAATCATTCTGCCATTTCCTGAATAGCTGTGCATGTTCATCCGTAATTTCCATGATCTATTTGGATTTTTTGGTTGCATTTTTCATCAGTTCCATGAAAGGATTTCTTTCTTCATGGGATAACTCCTGCTTTTCTATAAAGCCTCGATCCTTGCCTTTCGTTTTTAGAAAAAAGAAGATGGAGGCTTCTTTCCCATCCGCAATATTTTGCATTAGCTTACTTTCGGCAAAGTCCAACCGCTCCTCCTCAATATCATCAATGGCCTCCGCAAACTTCTCATTGCCTTTATACCAATTGTAGTATGTGCCTCTTGCAATTCCCATCTTTTCACAAGCAAGTGAAACATTCCCTACATTGTTGGAATATATCTTCAGAAACTGCTTCTGTTTTGTCGTTAACCTTTTCTTCTTTTCAGCCATAATTACTATACATTGAAAAAAAGTATGCTGATCCAACATACTTTTTTTTATGCGTTCAATTTGCTCAATTATTCAAACAATTTTCCTTGCGAATGATCTGGTTTTTCATTACTTGCAGGATTATCATCTTTTTTCTGCTGTTCAATTTTTTCCATTTCCTTGTCATAAAACCTGCATTGCTCCTCAAGTTCTTCTTCTCCTTCGACCTTATTGGCATTGTTGATGATCATTCCTTCATCATAAAAATGCTCCAATCCCCTTCCCATTCGCTTTCCTTTCCTGGTGTGCATGTCAAAAGCATAGTCGGGAATTTCAATGCTACCATCATCCATTTCAAACTGATATTCATATTTGGCAATTATCAGATCAACATACCTGGATTTTCTGCATTTGACCAAATACAATACTGCATGATAGAATTGAAGTTTTCCTGTCTCATTTCTCATTTGAGTAAAATAGGTGTAAAGATCGAGCAAGGATTTGAATACCGATGGAGCCTGGGGTTCTCCCATTCCAACATCCTCGGATACCATAATGGCCATTCGCTTCCATCCGTATTTCTGATAACCGCTGTTCCACAGTTCCGTTGCCCAAGTAAGAGCCTGCTGTTCATCTCCTCTCCTTATTGCTTTCTGAAAAGCGGAGCTAACTTCAAAGAGGTCATAACCGTTTGTTGTCAATATCTGCTTTTTTGCCATAACTAAGATTGATTAATGTTTTGAATTACAGATAAATTTACGATTTTTTATAGGATAATAAAATGATTTACAGTTTTTTACGTATTTTTTTCATTTAATATGGAATGGACAGCGTTCTTTGGTGCTGATGTTTTCTGGTTGCATCGTTGGTATCCTTTTTGGCCGTTATTGCCTCTCCAAACATTGCTCTCAGCCAAATGGTGTTCTCCCTCTCCTCGCTGAGATTTCTTATCGAGGCAAGGCCACCTGAGTTTGTAAAGGTTTCTTTGCCTACGATGCTAAACCTGTTATCTATCCATGAGTATCGGTTTAAATAAGCATTGTATCCGCTGATCCAATAATCTTCAGATACGGTTGCTTTTTCATGGAAGAACAATCCCCCTCCATCCAATATTCCAATACCTCCCTCGATCTGCCCATTCATAAAGATGGGTTTCATTTCATTGTAGTGCGTGGGTTTAGCGGATTTATTCATCCCAAACAGGTAAGCTCCTGCCATATTTGCACAATTGGCAATGTATTGAATGATCCAATATGCTTCATCCGGAGTGAGACTGTATGGCTCTCCTGATTCAACATACATCCTGTTGATGCTTTTGATGTCATCATCGATCATAAATACACCCGGATAATGTTCCAGGATCCATTGCCTTTTCTTTGTGATTCCCAAAAGATCATCCGGATGGGTTACAATTTCACATTCAGGATTGTATTCCTTGTATTCCTGCTCCTGGTATTCCGGGACACATAAGATAAGATTGCTAACAGCCTTTTTTGTAAGGATATTATCACTACGATTTAACGAGGGAACGACTATATCTACCTTTACTTCTCCCATTCTTCCTTGAATTTTTCCACATCAATGATATGGGTTTTACCTACTCGCTGATTTTTATAACTTGAATGTTTTTCCAGGCCTAAAACCTGTTCCAGATAATTGGTATCAATCGAGCTTTTTGATACGATGATTATTGCATCATGCTTCTCAGAAAACTTAGGCACCAAAGGATATGCAGCATCCTTATTTGTAATGGAATTGATTTTTTGCTCCATTTCATCCAGATACATGGTAAGTTCAGATTCCGCAAATCCTACCTTTAACATCATATCCTTGCTGAAATTAGCAGTAAACTTATCCGGGTCCCAACTACCTGTGTTTTTATTCAACCTGAGATTAAGCTCCTTCTCCCTTTCCTCGGATTCAATATCCACCTCAATACATGGAACCTCAGTTCCTCCCATATCTTCATAAACCTTGATCCTCCTGTTGCCTCCAACAATGATGTTTTTCCTTTCAGGATTTACATTTACAATGACAGGATCAATAAAACCATATTCTTTCAGACTTGTCCTGATCTGTTCTTCCTCTTTTGGAGTCGCTTTCCGGGGGTTGTATTCAGGACTTTTCAAATCTGCTATGTTCTTGTAAACAATATCCAGTTTCTTATTCATACAATATTGATTTAAAGTTTCTTCCGTAATTAAATAAGCCATCAATGATTGACATATATGGAACAAATCGGCTTTCCTTGCTTTGGGTTTGATTGTATTTTAAATGATTCGAACAATACCTTACTTTGATGTTTTGGAATTTTTCCAGTTCAAGATATTCTGCTCCTCCTACTCCTGACAAATAAGTGCTTGCTCCTAAATCCTGACAAATGGCAACCAATAAATCTGTTTTGGTTTCTTCCAACTGCAGTTGGGATGATAAAAGCAAATGGGCATCGAGTCCCAGGTATCGGAATACGAAATCAATCAATTCAAAATTGAGGTTTACCAGCCAATCATAATCATTGTCTAATATCTCCCGGATAATAGGGAATGTTTCATCAAAATAAGGCGTTTTGGAATATACCTGCTGAAT
>CAYNPZ010000184.1:0-7630 GCA_964399175.1 uncultured Bacteroidales bacterium
AAAAGCTCAAAATGTAATGGCAGTATTTGAAAAACATGGAACCAATCTGAACAGGTAAAGTTATATCCAGCAAACAGCCAATTTGGATGATATATTTACAGACATTAAGAACAAAGATCTACTTGAAGACATAAACGAATTGGGCATCGGCTTTTATTATAACAAGCTGGTAGAATCAAACGAACGGTTCTATAAATTGTATCTCGAAAGAAACAAAGAATATGCCTCCGCACCGCTGGAAAAAATGTCCGATTTACGTCCAACCACCGAAGAGGCCATAAAAGAGTTGTTCAATATGATTAATGCCGCGGTTGTTTTTTATGGCAAAAAATATCAGCCGTTGATTAACGAGTTGAACAGCCTGACAGAAAGTTATCAGACAAGCATCGAACGCAGGCATCCAATGCAAAAAGAAACGGATGAAAGTCTAAACCGTGATTTTGACGAAATCAATGACCAGCAGTAGTAGCGTACCCTCTCCCTGCTGTATATAACATTCTTACCACCTACATCCATAAGGACATCAACAAATATGAAGTCTATATATTATATGAGTCCCAATTGCCCTTTCAATATCCAGATATTCACCTGAAAATAAATAATGCCAAGAGTTTGGAAATCGTTTAACAAACAAAACCGGGCACCTTCTTAGATTGAACTGCTTTATTACGTATTTTTACCCAATAATAAAATACCATCTACGTATTTTCACTCAATCGTTGTCTTTAAAATTTATAATGTCAATGTATTATGTCGATTAATTTCTAAGAAATTAGTGTATGCCAATTTATTCTTATATGTTTTACAACATGCTAGAGACGCATATTGAATTTGAATACGGCAGATGTTTGTATTTTACCATCCTGATGGATCTCTCCAATAATTGTTTTTTGTTTTTTAAATTCATATTCAGAAAATTATCATTTAGGTTTAGATTAGCCTTGGGTAAAATCACCTAATTGTCAAATTGGGTGATTTAACTCTATGCATCGTTAAATCATTACCGTAATTATTTTTAACAACATATAATAATCAGTTATTATTAACTAAAATGCAATATCTATGTTTGGTAAAAAGAAAAAACAATTAAATGAACAACTAAGCCGGGAACAGGAAAAAAGGCAGAACCTGGAATCACAATTCCAGGAGGCCAGTGAAAAGGCTAACTATCTAAATTTGCTGCCTACACCCGTTATGGCTATTGACAAAGATTTCAATGTTGTGTATATGAACAAGGCCGGGGCGGAAACCCTAAATAAAGGGGTGGAATCATGCAAAGGCAAAAAATGTTACGAACTGTTCAATACAGAACATTGCAATACACCTGAATGCAGGTTACACCAAGCGATGATCAAAGATGAGATAACCTCGGGAGAAACCACCGCCCGGCTGTTAACAGGGGACATCCCTATTAGTTACACAGGTGCACCGATAAAAAATGATTCCGGGGAAATCATCGGGGCTCTGGAATATGTGAATGACATCACAGAGCGTAAAAAGGCAATGGATGAAGCCCAGTCAAAGATCGACTATCTGAACAAAACCCCGACACCGATCATGTCCATTGACAAAAATTTCAATGTGACTTTTATCAATCAAACCGGTGCTGAAACATTGGGAAAAACACAGGAAGAGTGCCACGGTGGCAAGTGTTACAACCTGTTCAATACGGATCATTGTCACACATCCGAGTGTAGACTTGCTCAGAGCATGCAGCGGGACGGAACATTTTCAGGGGAAACCATCGCTCACCTGCCTTCCGGAGATCTTCCAATCAGTTATACAGGCACACCTATAAAGGATAATCAGGGAAATATCACGGGAGCCCTGGAATATGTGAATGACATTACAGAAACCCGTAAAGCCATGGATGATGCACAAACCAAAGCCGATTACCTCGCTAAGGTGCCTACGCCGGTAATGGTCATAGACAACCAATTCAATGTAAAATTTATGAATCAAGCAGGGGCCCAAATATTGGGAATTACTCCCGAGAATAGCATTGGACAGAAATGTTTTAATCTGTTTCAAACTGCTCACTGCAATACTCCTGAATGCCGCCTTGCCCAAGCCATGCAAAAAGATGGTGTCTTTACAGGAGACACAGAGGCGGCAAATGGAAAATTACCCATCCGCTATACAGGAGCTCCCATAAAAGATTCCGAGGGCAACATTACAGGGGCCCTGGAATATGTTCTGGATATTTCCAAAGAAATGGAAATTACCAATGGCATCCTTGAACTCGCCGATGCTGCTGAAAACGGTAATCTTGACAAGCGTGCCGATGAAGAAAAATTTCAGGGCAATTACAGGCAAATAGTAGAAGGTGTAAACCAAACCCTCGATAACCTGATCAAACCGCTTAATGTAGCTGCCGAATATATTGACAGAATTGCAGTGGGAGACATGCCCGGCAAGATTCAGGAAGAATACAAGGGAGATTTCAACAAGATAAAGAACAATCTCAATACACTGATTGATGCCATCAATTCTATAACCTCGAGTGCAAAAAGCATTGCGGAAGGCGACCTGACGGTTGAACTAACACCCAGATCAGAAAATGATGAATTAATGAAGGCCTTATCCAGCATGGCTTCCCGTTTGAAAGAGGTAATTACTTCTGTTAAAGACGCCTCGGCACAAATTGCCGAAGCCAGCCAACAGGTAAGTTCAAGTTCCCAGCAAATGTCGCAGGGTTCAAGCGAACAGGCTTCCTCTGCGGAAGAAGTCTCTTCTTCTATGGAACAAATGGTTTCCAATATTCAACAAAATAGCGATAATGCAGGAGAAACGGAAAAGATTGCCAAAAAGTCGGCAGATAGTATTCAGGAAGGTAACGAATCTTCCCAGCAGAGCGTTGAAGCAATGAAAGAGATTGCAGAAAAAATATCTGTTATCAACGACATCGCTTATCAAACTAATATTTTAGCGTTGAATGCCGCAGTAGAAGCAGCCAGGGCAGGCGAATATGGTAAAGGTTTTGCTGTGGTAGCGGCAGAAGTGCGAAAACTGGCTGAAAGAAGCAGTGAAGCAGCCAACGAAATTGATGAGAAAGCCAAAAAAGGAGTAGAAATTTCTGAAAAAGCAGGAAACCAGCTATCTGAAATTGTCCCGGAAATAGAAAAAACTTCCCGACTGGTCCAAGAGATTACGGCAGCCAGCAAAGAACAGAATTCTGGTGCCGATCAGGTAAACAATGCAATTCAGCAGTTAAACCAGGTGACTCAGCAAAATGCCTCGTCTGCCGAAGAACTCTCATCCAATTCAGAAGAATTGCAAAACCAGGCCGAAGGGCTAGAGGAACTGGTGAATTTCTTTAAAATTGGCAATGAAGTGAACCGGAAGAATGCCTTTGGCAAGAATATCCAAACCGGAGCTTCTAGGAATAAAGAAGCAATAAGTGACGGCAATGGCAATGGTTCGGCACATCAGTACGCCGGAAACAATGGGCAGAAACAATCAGGAGGCACCTCCAATAATGGGAAACCTGCACAAAGTTCTGTAATAGATAATAGCGGTAACAACGGACAAAACGATAATAATGCAAAATCACAAAAGGGATTCAACCTGAATATGAGACAGTCGAATTCAAATCCCGATGATGATTTTGAAGAATATTAAAACTTTCTTTTATTAGCAAATATTCAGGTTTTTACCGGCTAAAAGCCAGGAGGGACCTGAATATTTGTTATATTCTGATAAAAAGTATTCAAAATGGATGATCAGATTTACCATTGCCGGCAGTGCGGAAGTTGCTGTTATCAGGAAATACCGGTGACCCTTTTGGACATTCATCGTATTGCATCACACAAGGGGTTGAAAGATGAAGAAGCATTCCGGAGTTATATTCAAAAAAACACATCAAAAAAAAGCGGGTTGTTTAAAATTGTAAAAAACCTATCAGATGCTTGTATATTTCTCGATGAGTCTGATAGTTGCTCCATTCATGAGATCAAGCCCCATGGGTGTAACCTCTATTTTTGTTACAGTCAGCTCTCTAATCCTTCATATCCGGCGGATACCGAAGCAGGGCATCGGCACCGTGCCTCCTTGTGGTCTCAGTCTGTTGCGGCAGGCATTACGAAATATTATATCGAAAAAAACGGCACAAAGTGGAATAAAGAGGACTACAGCAAAGCCATATCCAATATTTATGCGAATATTTCTACAAACGAAAACCAAACAGTTAAACTTGGGAAAAGAGAAAATGGTCACCCGATTTGCCAGATATACAACTGTGATGAATGTCATACACGGGGAAGACAGGCAAAAGAGACAATAGTAACCCTTGATGATATAACCAGAATCGTGGAGTACCTGAATACCACCCGGAAGAATTTTTTCCTGGATTACATAGCTGAGTTACCTTCAGATTCAGAAATATTACAATTACACCGAAACATTACCTGTGTCTTTTTTTCATTAGAGGAGCATTGCCTTATTCAACCCGTCAGGCCTATGCATTGCCGCTTCACACCCTGTCCGGCAAAAGTATGCGATTCCGGTGAGTTCGATTGTCTCTACCTTGGATCCGGCACAATTTGGGAACAATTTAGACATCAGGCAGCTATCAAAGTGACAAAGGATTACGTTCAGCGTTATGGGGTAGAATATCACCCAGAAGGGATGATTAGATCATTGGATCATCTGGAGAAGATATGCAAGGATACGAATATGTATCTTTCATTTTGCAAAAATATTGTGTCTTATCGTTATTTCAACGATCCATTACATAAATAAATTTGACGGTCATTACATTGAAGAATCAAGAGAGAGCTCAGATACCTTATTTTTATTGCATTTAACCTTAAAATCATGCTGATCTTATAAAAAAGAGTTAGAAATAAATTGGTTTATGAATTATAAATTTCCCCGTTTTTCTACGTAAAACTCAAACCCTATCATTGTGGTAACCAAAGGGGATTACATAGCCAGAAATCTGATTGATTGTAAATTAAAAACATACATTGAGATTCGAAAGGATTTAAATCATCAAAACCACTTTATAGTTTGTAGTAAGTTTTTTATACTGAATTTTGATTGAACTCCAAATGTAAATTAATATATTTGATAAGAAAATTTTTCTTTATGAATCAGTCTGTCCTCTATGAGAAACTTAAAAGAGTAATTGAAGATTTCAGCTGGAATAACAGAATTAATAAAGATAAGAAACTTACTTGGAGTGGGCTAACGGATCCTTCACTGTTATTGATATTTTTGTCTATAGGATTTGGTCTGGTAGTATGGGTCATTGATGCCTTATTGGATCATCTGATTTTTTATACAAACTACGACTCTTTCCTTGAAATATTGATAACCAACCCCCCGGAACATGAGGTTTATGTTCGCATGTTAATTTTGGGACTCTTCCTGGTTTTTGGTGTCATCATTGCCGTTGTCTTTGCCAGACGCAAGCGGATCAATGTTGAACTGGAGAAAGCCAAAAAACAAGCTGAAGAAAACAAAGACACTGCGGAAAGATATCTGAATATAGCGGCAGAGATTATCTTTTCTTTAGACCTGGAAGGAAATATTTCCCTGCTAAACGATAGCGGGCATCGCTTATTGGGATATGAAAAGGGAGCGTTAATCGGTAAAAATTGGTTTACAACATGCATCCCCAAAGATTCACAAAATTCGGTCAGACAGAAATTCAATAAACTGACTCAGGGGGATATTAAAGAAGGAAAATTAGTAGAGGGTCCGGTTATCACAAAAACAGGAGAAAGAAAAACCATCCTGTGGTATAATAGTATCCTGAAAGATAGCAATCAAAATATTACCGGAATACTTACTTCGGGTGAGGATATTACCGCACGTAAGGAAACTGAAAGACAGCTGGAAGAGAGTAAAAATTTTATTTCTGCCTTGCTTAATAATCTTAATGTTGGTGTTGTGGCCTGTGACGGAGAAGGCATATTAACCTATTTCAACAAGAAAACCGAAGAGTTTCATGGTCTTCCTCAAAGAAATATTCCCCCGGAAGAATGGGCTGATTATTATGATATATATACACAGGATGGCAAAACCAAAATGAACACTGAGGATATCCCGCTTTACAGGGCTTTAAGAGGAGAGTATTTCAATGAAATAGAAATGGTTATCAAACCCAAAGAAGGAAATTCATTATCTATTCTGGCTTCCGGCCAGCCGCTTAAAAATGCTCAGGGTAGCATAACAGGAGCAGTTGTAGCCATGCATGACATTACTGACCGCAAGTTAAAGGAAAAGCACCTAATAGAACTAAATCAGCAATTAAGCCAACAAAAAGAAGAAATCGCCGCGCAGAATGAGGAATATGAAAGCCTGAATGAAGAGCTGAATGAGAAAAACCGAGAGCTTCAGAGGATCAATAGAGAACTTGAAAAAGCCAAAGAACAAGCTGAAGAAAGTGAGCGTTTAAAATCAGCTTTTTTAGCCAATATGAGCCATGAAATACGAACGCCTATGAATGGCATTATGGGTTTTTCCCAGATGTTGCAGGAAAAGGACTATCCAAGAGATAAACAGAAACAGTTTCTTGATATAATCCACTCCAGAACCCAGCATTTACTAAATATTATCAATGACCTTTTAGATGTATCAAAAATTGAAGCCAAGCAATTGACATTACAATTTCAGGATTTTTACTTAAACGATGTGATACAGGAGTTGTACAGGGTTTATAAAAATCAGCTTATAACCAAGGAGAATGACCGCATACAACTAAAAGCAAATAAAGCGCTTGAACACCAAGAAAGTTATATACATACTGATCCCAATCGGTTCAGACAGATCATGGACAATTTACTCAGCAATGCCATCAAGTTTACTCATGAAGGCACCATCGAGTTTGGTTATGAGTTGGAGTCTGAAGACAGGCTACTTTTCTATGTTAGGGATAGTGGAGAGGGCATTCCAAAAAACCAACAAGAACATATTTTTGAGCGTTTCCGACAAGCTGATAATTCAACTGCGAGAATACAGGAAGGCACAGGCCTGGGTCTGACCATTTCCAAAAATCTTGTGGAAGTGTTAGGGGGAGAGATGTGGATGACTTCTGAAGAAGGAGAAGGTTCAATATTTTATTTCATTCTTCCTTATGAAAGAAAGCCAGCCAGGAAAGAGCAAAAAAAGAAAGAAGATCAAGTTACATATGAAGGCCAGGGGAAGACACTGCTTATCATAGAAGATGATCCGACAAGCCTTCAGTACATGAAAGAATTGCTTGAACCCAGTGGATTCAATATTATTGCTTGTTCTACAGGAAAAGAAGGATATGAAGCCTTTCTGAACCATCCGGAAATTGATCTTATACTGATGGATATCAAACTTCCAGATATAAATGGCCTGGAGCTTACCCAAAAGATACGTGCTGCAACTCATAATAATGAGGTTCCTATTATTGCCCAAACCGCTTATGCCATGGAGGGAGATGCTCAAAAAAGTATAGATGCCGGATGTGATGATTATATCAGCAAACCCATTGATAAAAAGCAATTGTTGGCTAAAATATACAAGTTTATATAGAATAAAATTTCAACATCTTAAATGGCGGGGTAATGAAAGAAAAGAAATTTTCCAAAGTCACCATCAGAGAAACCAATGAAACCAAAAAGGTCCGTATTGGTTCTGATTTAAAGCCAGAAGT
>CAYNPZ010000185.1:0-1301 GCA_964399175.1 uncultured Bacteroidales bacterium
ACCATTACGTAGTTCATGGTATCAGCCGGTCTGAAGAATCGGTTGATCAAGCCCGTGATTTCATTCAGAAACAGGGATTGTACGGTGAAGTATCAATAGACCGATGGCAGGGCGAAAAACTTCCCTATTCGGATGATCTGGTCAATCTCCTGTTGATTGACGAGGGAGAAGAAGTATCCCGTGATGAGGTCATGCGGGTTTTGGCTCCGAAAGGGGCAGCACTGATAAAAAAAGAAGGAGAATGGGTTAAGCGGGAAAACCCTTGGCCGTCAGAGCTTGATGATTGGACCCACTATTTGCACGGGCCTGACGGGAACCAGGTAGCCAAAGATTCGGTTGCCGGACCTCCCCGGCACATAAAGTGGCAGTCAACACCGGACTGGAGAAGGAAACACCGCTATGGCGACAAAACCGCCATGGTATCTACGGAGGGAAGACTGTTCTATGTGGACAACCAGGTACATCCCTCCATAGAAGATTTGCCTGATCGGCCCTTTCTGGTTGCAAGGAATGGATTCAACGGGGTGCTTCTTTGGAAAAAACCCATTTATCCGCGCACACCTAAAGATTTGATGGGTCCGGCCCGTGATTCTTCTGATTTTGAGCACTTTGAACCCAGGTTTCCCATGGAGCTTAAGATGGTAGCCATTAAAGACCGGCTATATACTGCCTTTGGGGAGCATGGACAGATACAGGCTGTGGATGCGGCTACCGGCAACCTGGAGCGAACTTTTGAAGGAACGGAGGGCACCGAAGAGATTCTTTACGCTGACGGGGTACTCCTTACTGTAGCCCCTGAGAAGAAGGATAAGGTGGAAGAGATGAACTACACAACCGGAGAGTTGAATTATGTTACCTTCACAAGAGAACGGGCAAAGATACTGCGCGCTATAGATCCCGATTCGGGAGATATTCTCTGGGAATATGATACAGGCGGTAAAGGGGGCCTTAAAGTCTCCCCTGTTGTTAAGAATGGTGATATTTTTATAGTGGTTGACGGTCAGCTTGAGAAACTGGATCTTTCTACCGGCGAGCGTGACTGGCAGAAAGCCCTGCCTGATAATATGGAGAAAGAGCAGCTTCAGTCTGTCAAATATATAAAAGGCCCTTCCGTTTATGACCGGCTGATAGCCGGCGATGAGGTCATTCTATTGGTTTATAACAGCGGGGGCGGCTCCATAGATACATTTGTCCGTGCATTCTCCCAAAAAACAGGCAAGCAACTCTGGAGCTATGAAGGCATAAGCCCTCACCGGGCTGGTGTAGAGGCATTCATTATAGAAGACAAAGTCTGGGTTCAT
>CAYNPZ010000185.1:1401-7548 GCA_964399175.1 uncultured Bacteroidales bacterium
TGGAATACCTCATTTGACAAAGAGCTAAGTGGACTGACTGCCGCCAACGGCCGTCTTTTTGTCAGCACACTGGAAACCCACCAGGTTCATGCCCTGGATATGAACAGCGGAGAGGTTCTGTGGAGTTACACTGCAGGAGGTCGGGTAGACAGTCCTCCCACCATTTATAATAACCTGGTTTTCTTCGGATCGAGGGACGGGTATGTTTATTGCTTGCGTGCAGACAACGGTGGGCTTGTCTGGCGTTTCAGGGCAGCGCCGATAGACCGCAGGATTATAGATGACAGTCAACTGGAATCAAGCTGGCCTGTTCACGGCGGAGTGCTTATCAGGAATGACAGGCTTTATGTTTCGGCCGGAAGAACTTCCCTGTTGGACGGGGGTATTGCCTTATACGCATTGGAGCCGGAAACAGGCAGGATATTGACCAAGGATCGACTCTATGATTCCTATCCGGAGGCAGAATCCAAAATGATCAGAAATGATGGACGGAACTACAGGGGTGATATAGGAATAAGTAACGATATTCTTGCAAGGGAAGACACCTGCATTACATTAAGACAGATGCGTATGGATAAAAATTTCAGTCAGGTAGGAATATCGAACGGACAGTTTATATCCATGAACGGAATGCTCAATCCCGATTGGCAAAGCAGGATAGCGTCTTTTTTTGGACAGCCGAACGAGTCGCGCAATTCCAATGCCGACAGGGATCAGTATGATTATCTGGAAAGCCCGAGGCAGGGTTCATATATGGTTTTTGATGAAGAGCTGACTTATTCGGTTAGAATACATCCCAACGCGGGTAAGTTCCGGACTTCTTTTGTTCCCGGTCAGAAAGGCTACCGGATATTTGCCGATGACAACCAAACATTGGAAAATATATGGAACAGGTATGTACCGATTCGTGTTGAGGCGATGGTAGCCACCGCCGGTGAAACCCTCTTTTTGGCAGGTACCCCGGATGTGGTTGATGAAGACGACCCGTGGGGAACAGTAGAGGGAAGAAAGGGCGGTCTGTTGTGGGCTCTGTCGGTAGATAATGGCAAGAAACTGTCCGAATATCAACTGGATTCTCCACCGGTATTTGACGGGATGATCGCAGTGAACGGAAGACTCTATATGGCTACTGTTGACGGTAGCGTCATTTGTATTGGTGAATCCTGATTAATGGATTAATGCAAAAAAGTTTTTTCTTTAAGATACATAAAACAAAACCCAACAGTCCAATTAAAACATTAAACATGAAAAAAACAGATGTAATTTCAACGCTTGTAACAGGTAGTTTGTTGACCACTTCCCTATTATTCACCGGATGTGAAGATAAAGAACACGAACAGAGCCAACCCAATATTATACTGATATTTGCAGATGATCTGGGTTACGGTGAGATTGGCTATACCGGGGCGGAATTTTATGAAACGCCCCACATTGATGAATTGGCAAGACAAGGAATGATATTCAACCAGTTTTATCCTTCCATGGCCAATTGTGCCCCTACTAGGGCCTGCCTGCTTACGGGGATGTATTCCCCCCGCCACGGTGTATACCTTCCCCAGGGTTTATCCCGGGGCGGCGAGCAAAACAGGATGCGATACAAAACCCCCACTTGGGATGCGGATGCTTCTTTTTACAATACCTATCTGGACCAGATAAGCATCAATAGTGTGGATCCCGGGTTTGAATCCCTGGCCGAAATGCTCAATAAGGCCGGCTATTCTACAGCACGGTTGGGTAAGTGGCATATCGGGGGAGACAATCAGGGATTTGATCTTAATTCGGCAGCCGGTGAACGGGGAGAAATCACCAACAGACGGGTTACTTATGAGCTCACTGAAGACATAAGCGTTCAGGGAGGAAAGGAGCAAAGATATTATCGCGACTCGACCGTTGCAATGAGACTGACCGATGCAGCTCTGGATTTTATAGAGGGCAACCGGGACAACCCATTTTTTCTCTACTTGTCCCACTGGGAAACCCATGGTCCCCTGGTTTATCCGCGGGAGCGGGTAAAATATTATCAAAACAAACTGGACCAATACCCGGAGGGGGAGTTCAATTTTGACGATCCAGAATACGCTGCAGGCGTGGAACAACTGGACAACAGTGTTGGCAGGGTGATGCAAAAATTGGAGGAATTGGGCCTGGAAGATAATACGGTTGTCATTTTTGCTTCAGATAACGGAGGTATCAATATGAATGGCAACAATCCCCTCCGGGGAATAAAAGGATCATTCTATGAAGGGGGAATCAGGACCCCATTTTGTATTAAGTGGCCGGGCGTAATAGAAGCCGGGACGGAGACTGATATGCCGGTGATCGGGATAGACATGATGCCTACTTTTGCCGAAATGGCATCGGCTCCTTTGCCCCAGTCTCAGCCCGTAGACGGGGAATCCATTGTACCTGTGCTGAAGGGGGAAAACAGTGAACACCTCAGGGGAAGATCCATTTATTTCCATTTTCCGCTTTATCTGGGAGGCGCTCCCATCCTTCCAACTTACCAGGGAGACGAAGGTTACTGGAGAGCGGTACCGTCTTCTGTGATCATCCGGGGCGACTGGAAACTGATCCATTATTATGAGTACGACAGCACGGAACTGTTTAATCTGAAAACCGACATTTCCGAGCAAAACAATTTGGCATCTAAGCGTACCGAGGTAAAAGAGAGATTGATGAAAGACCTGCGATCATGGATTGAAAGAGTTGATGCACCTGTTCCCAAGGTAGAAAATGAGAATTTCGGAGGTAAATAGAGATAATTCCTTTATCGCACTGCATTAGAAATATTCTAATGCAGTATTCAGGATTAATTTAAGGAAAAAATAATTATTCTTTAGATTTCACTTTAATTCAATTAATTATTATGATAACTTTCAATTTTCCCAAATTATTAGGGCTTTCATTAGCCGGATTATGTCCTCTTTTTTCCGGTTGTGAAGAGAAAGATAAAAAAACTTCTGAATCAGAGGAGCCTAATATCATTTTCATTATGGTTGATGATATGGGTTATGGAGATGCCGAATGTTACAATCCCGATTCGAAGATCCCCACTCCTCACATCAATTCGCTGGCTGATGAGGGTATGCAGTTTACCAATGCCCATGCACCAGGTTCATGGAGTATTCCTACCCGCTATGGGCTTTTAACCGGCCGGTATCCTGATGGTGCACGTTCATACGTACCTTTAGAAGAAAATCAAATCACCATAGCAGATTTGTTGAATGATAATGGTTACCATACCGGAATGGTTGGAAAATGGCATTTGGGATTTGAAAATGATGACAACCGTGATTATTCTCAGCCGCTTCGCGGAGGGCCGATTGATCACGGTTTTGAGTACTATTTTGGAATTCCGTGGTCACTTGACATTTCTCCTTATTTTTATATAGAAAATGATACTTGCGTTCAACCGCCGACAGATTCCATTGAAGCCAACCACAGCAAGGGATATTACCCCATCCAGGGGGAATTCTGGCGGAAAGATTGCTCCTGATTTTAACCATCAGCAAGTATTGCCCATATTCACGAATAAGGCGGTTTCCTTTATAGAGGCCCATCATCAAAATTCAGAGAAGCCATTTTTCCTGTATTTTGCCCTGGCCGCTCCGCATACTCCTTGGCTACCGACTGCTCCCTTTAAAGATTCTAGTCAGGCAGGGATGTACGGGGACTTTACAGCTCAGGTGGACCATTCTGTAGGACGTGTACTCAATGTACTGGAAAAATTGGGTTTGGAGGAAAATACGCTGGTGTTTTTTACCAGTGACAATGGTCCTGTATGGTATGAGCGTGACAGAAAGCGGTTTAATCACAAATCCACCCATTATTTGCGGGGAATGAAAGGTGATGCATATGAAGGAGGCCACCGCATGCCTTTCCTCGCCAGATGGCCGGGACAGATCGAGCCGGGTACAAAAACCGGTGAGTTGACCTGCTTCACCGATATGCTGGCAACCTTTGCCGATCTTATTGGGGATACTTTATCTTTCCGACTCCAAAAACAAAGTTCCAGCATACTGCCTCTGCTTCTGGGAAATGAATACAAATCACCGATAAACGAAGAAATTATTGTTCAGGATAGGGTCGTCATTCAGGGCAAGTGGAAGTTCATCGAAGGAGAAGGGCATGGGGGTTTATCCACCCGTTATAAAGTTGATACCTCCGGAGAAGATGTAGAAGCTGAGCTATATAACCTGGCAAAGGACAGCACTGAATCCAATAATCTGTATTCAAAATACCCGGATCGGGTCGAATATATGAGATCTGTGCTGCAATCTTATCGAAATCTTCGAATGATCAAGTGATTTCTGTTGAATGGGGAATCATATTATCAATATTTTTTCTTTCGTTCATATCTATCAGTGATGAAGCTGTCTATAAAGGTGAATACGACAAGCAAAAATTTTAAAATCTGTTATACTCTGCAAACTGTTTTTGGATTTACTATGAACAAAGGATTAAAGGATATGCTGCGAATTTTTTTGATTTTTATTGTATTGAGCATGATTCGTTTAAATGGAGAGGCAGGCGAGATTGAGGGCGATGAACGACCAAATATTCTACTCATTATGGCCGATGATATGGGCTTTAGTGATATTGGATGTTATGGAGGAGAGATCAACACTCCCAATCTGGATAAACTGGCAGAAGAAGGTATGCGATTCACTCAGTTCTACAATATAGCCAAGAGTTCTCCTACCCGTGCAGAGCTTCTTACAGGACTTTATCATCAGCAGGTGAACTTATCGAAAAGCAATAATAATGTAACGCTGGCAGAAGTATTAAAATCTGCCGGGTATTCTACCCTGATGAGCGGGAAGTGGCATCTTGGTAACAGACCAGTCGCTCGGGGCTTCGATCGTTACTTTGGTTTTCTCTCGGGAGCCATTAACTTTTTTACCGGGGAGGATTATGCCACGGGAAAAAATTTAATGCGGCTGGGCAGGAAGCCCTACGATGTACCCGATGATTTTTATTCCACCGACGCCTTCACGGATTATGCCCTTCAGTTTTTGAATGAACGCGATGAAGATAAGCCTTTCTTTCTTTATCTGGGTCACAATGCCCCCCATTTCCCTCTGCAGGTTCCGCAGGAGGAAATTGACAAATACCGGGGAAGATATTCCATGGGATGGGATAAGCTGCGTCAAAAGAGATACCAGCGGATGAAGAAGCTAGGGATTATCAAACCTAAATGGGATCTGTCAGAAAGGGATCCCATAGTGCCTCCCTGGGAATATCTCAGCCAGGAAGAGAAAGCGGAGGAACAATTGTTGATGGCCACCTATGCAGCTATGATAGATAGGATGGACCAGCAGATCGGTAGATTGATGGATTACCTTGACCAGCAGGGTATCGCTGATAATACCATTGTGATATTCCTTTCCGATAACGGAGCCTGCCCTTATGATCATAATTATCGTACGCCCAGTCTTATGCCTGGCCCTGCCGAAGCATACCGAACGTATGACAGTGAATGGGCCAATGTCTCCAATACGCCTTTCCGGCTTTATAAAAAGTGGGTCCATGAGGGCGGCATATCCACCCCCTTGATCGTTCGCTGGCCCGGTGTAGTAGAACCGGGAAGTATAACCCGTAAGCCTGCCCAGTTAATTGATATCATGCCCACCTTGCTGGAAGCTGCGGGCACTTCTTATCCCGATACTTACAAGGGCCATAGCATCCTTCCCATGGAAGGCAAGAGCCTTATGCCCCTGCTTAAAGGGAATGAGTATACACCACGCCAGCCCATGTTTTGGATATATGACGGACACCGTGCTGTAAGAAAAGATCAATGGAAGCTGGTAGGTGAACGGGGTAAGCCGTGGGAATTGTATAATATTCAAAAGGATCGGACTGAGATGAACGATATGGCAGAGGAGCATCCAACTTTGGTTCAGGAACTGGAGACCCTTTATAACCGGTGGGCAGAACGCACGGGAGCCAGCACCAATGCTGAGGCCATAAAAATGGAGCCCCACACGCAGGACCGGTATTTTGATTATGACCGGGAAAGAAAATGATTTGAAAATAAATGAAATTATAAATGTATAAAGGGAAATGCTTATAAATTTATCTTCAGGTTTATCGCTTATAACTGCCGGGGTAGCATGCAGTGCTATAGTACAAGGTAAGCAAGAAGGC
>CAYNPZ010000186.1:0-3568 GCA_964399175.1 uncultured Bacteroidales bacterium
GATCATCGGTAAATTTGAGCCACCGAACATCACAGCGGTTGGCATTGTCCTGGGGTGAAATATATGGCGTGATAAACTCACTCAGATTCTTTTCATAAACACCATAAAAAGCGCTTGTTTTCCGGTCCCGGTAATTTTCATGGGGACCCCTTCCATACCATTTGATATTGCTGTACTGATCAGGAATGGCCAGGCGCATGCCAAACTTCGGAATCAAGGGAATATCGTCTTCACCGGGTTGATAATCCGCCTCAACCTGTAGGCGGCCGCTTGCATTGAATGTATAGGATAGGTTATAGGAGGCCTCCCATGGATTAAGCTCCATGGCAAAATTTACCCTGGCCAGCCCTTTTTCCGAACGGTCAACCTGAACGTCAGTGACGGACCGTCTCTTTCCGGCATATTTCCATTCTCCCAGTCTTACTTCATAATTATTGCTTTCCTGGTTATTGTTGGGAGGCTTCCAGAAATAGGGTTCCAAAGCATGTCTAATGTATTCATTCTCCTCTACCGTGTAGCTTACCAGGGACCCATTTTTTTTGTCAATCTTAACGCTGTACTCTCCAGCTTTCATTTTAATGGCCTCCTTACCTTCATCCACCCTAACAGACTGCGCTTCACCGGCCCGAATTTTGGGATACTTATAATCTTCCAGAATGAATTGCTCACGGGCGATACAATAGCCAGACGGTGCCCATTGCCTGTCTTCCTTTAGATGTGCGCTCACTGTCAACGTTTTTTCCTTCCCATTCTTATGGAGGTCACCAAATGGAATTGATGTCACTACAGTTTGATGGGCAGGAACATTCAACTCATGAAGCTTGCCACTTCGAATCGTCTTACCGTTCTCATTCAGTTTCCAGCGGAATTCAAATTCATCCAGGTTCGTAAAGTCGTAACGGTTTTTTACCTGTATCTTTCCATTCTGAAGGTCTTCCATAGCAAACCAGACATCCTGATAAACTTTCTGAATCTCGTAATAATGCGGATTCACGGTTCGGTCAGGACGAATGACCCCATTGATACAAAACGCTCCATCATTGGGGCGGCCATTAAAATCACCGCCGAAAGCCCATGATTCACCTTCCTTCAAGCATAAATCCCCGGGATTATCTGTATAATGCATCATACTGCCTTCATGCTGCTTGATCAGGCCCTGATCTACCCAGTCCCATATGGCGCCTCCCCACAAGCGGGGTTGGCCGTAGATAATGTCCCAGAACTCCTTAAGATTGCCAATGGAATTACCCATAGCATGGGCATATTCCCGCATAAAAACGGGCTTATCTTCATATTGCTCCAACGCTTCAAGGAGTTCCTCAGGAGAAGGATAATTTGCATCATACATATCGGAGACTGAATGATCGGCATGATAAAAGTAAACCCTTGTGGGATCAATTGCCTCCATTGCCTCCCGCATAGCAGTAAGATTCGATCCGCTGCCACCTTCGTTGCCCAAAGACCAGATTATCACACTGGGATGATTCTTGTCACGCTCCAACATAGAAATCCCCCGATCCACGTGGGCCTCTTCCCAATCGGGATTATTTCCCAAAACCTTATTCCCAATACCATAGGCATCGGATTCCTGGTTGGCCTCATCCACCACGTAAAGACCGTATTCATCGCAAAGTTTGTAAAACCCGGATCTGAAAGGATAATGACCGGTCCGCACCATATTGATGTTGGCCTGTTTCATTAGCTCAATATCATGTACCATGGTATTATAGTCAACAAACCGGCCGGTACGGGGATGATGCTCATGGCGATTAACGCCTTTCAGCTTCACTTCCCGGCCATTTACATAAAACTGTTGATCCTTGATCTCAACTTCCCGGAAACCAAATTTCCAGGGAACAGCCTCAACCAGATTTGCTTCATCATCCAAAAGCTGGAAAACTACTTTGTACAGATAAGGGTTTTCAGCTGACCATAGTTTGGGGGATTCCACCAAAACTTCCTGAGAAAGATGAAATGTACTGTTTGCATCAACCCGGTCAATAGCGGTTTGTAATTTCTCTTCGTTCAAATCCACTAATTCACCCGAAGGATCATAAATCAAAGTACGAAGGTTGTAATTCCTTATTCGTGAATTCCACTTATTGGAAAGCTCCATGTCCACCTGTAATTTTGCATCCTGATAATCCTGATCCAGATCAGTCCGAATGAAAAAATCCCGAATATGCAGTTTTGGTCTGGCCTGCAAATAAACATCACGGTATATCCCACTCAAATGCCACATATCCTGGTCCTCAAGATAGCTGCCGTCTGACCAACGGTATACTTCAACTGCAAGGGAATTTTTTCCATTTTTCAGGTAAGGGGTGATGTCGAATTCAGCGGGTGTCATGCTACCCTGGCTGTAACCAACCTTTTCCCCGTTGATCCAAATGTACATGGCCGATTTAACTCCTCCAAAATGCAAAAAGATGCGATTATTTTTCCAATCTTGAGGAATTCTGAAGCTTGTCCGGTAGCTTCCAACCGGATTTCGCAGTTCAACACTGGTATAATAAGATGGAGGATTTCCCATTACATTAGGTTGATCCTTTTTAAAAGGGTAAAGGTTATGGGGATATATGGGCACTCCATAACCTTGCGTCTGCCAGTTTCCCGGAACGATAATCTCATTCCAGGAGCTTACATCAAAAGCAGGCTGATAAAAATCCTTTGGCCGCTCCGATGGTTTCTTCGACCAGCGGAATTTCCATTTTCCGTTCAGCGAACGCCGCTTGGAAGTCGCTTCCATATCCACAGCCCTGTCCATTGTTTGATAGGGTGTGAATGTGGCATGGGGCGGTTCGGTATTGCGGTTGATCACCTGTGGGTTTTCCCAGTCGGGTCTCTCTTGGGCAAGAAGAAGACCCGGCAATATTGATAAGTACAATAATAAGCAAAGCTTTTTCATAATCAATGGATTTATATAGTTAAAGACTTCAACATACTTTTAAAAAAAATAACAAATTCCAAGCATCAAATATCAAATAAATTCCAATTATCAATAACAAATGACCTAAAATATGGTATAAAAGAAGTATTTATAAATTACCGATGTAAAGTTGAATTAAATTATCCTTTCCCTTGAAAAATTATTCATCGTGAATAAAGGGAAAATAGTCAGGATTTCCAAATAAACCGGTTGGAATCTACATGAGACATGGGTAGAATGAGTGAATACCTGCCCGCTAGCGAGCGAAATTAAATGATTGGGTGATTGAATGATTGAATCCCTACCCTCAGCAGGCGGGCCTGTCGGAAAAGAGCAGAGGTGGAATTGGATGGAGATTAGGGCGTAGGGCTAAGAGCGCAGGGCAAAGAGGTCTCATGTCCCGAGTCCCGGGTTCCGGATTGACTCAGAGTCCAGGATGCAGAGCGCAGATAACTTGTCTCTTGCCTTGAGTCTCGTGTTTAGAGAGGATGCATTTAAAGCTTATTTCACACATATTCTTTTCTATATAAAGGAGTATTCGTTGATATTTAAGGGGTTGGGCTTTCTATCCAGAGGGTATTCGTTGATATATCAGGGCATCGGCTTTTCTATCTGAGAGATATTCGTTGATATATCAGG
>CAYNPZ010000186.1:3668-6898 GCA_964399175.1 uncultured Bacteroidales bacterium
GGGCGATGGAACGAAAGAGCGATAGAACGATGGGGCGAAGGAGCCACGGAGCGAGGGGGCGAAAGAACCATGGAACGGAAAAACGAGATAATGAGAAACCGAGAAAACGGGAAGAGGGGAAGAGGAGAAAAATAGGGTGTCCCGGGTCTCGAGTTGGCGATAGCAACAGGAGGGAAACGATAGCACGACGGAACGACACCACGACGGAACGAAAGAACGAAAGAAGGTTTTAACGACAGCACGAAAGAACAATAGAGGGTAAGAAGAATTAAAAGAAGTGACAGTGCTACGAAACCAAATAAGGCTAAAGGCGCTAACTTTAGCTACCGTTAACCCGAGACCCGGGACTCGAGAAGCGGGACTCAAAGCCCGGGACCCTAAACAGTCGCCCTGCTCTTCACCCTTCGCTCCATGCTCTTAGCCCTAGGCTCTTCGCTCCAAGCCCTTAGCCCTAAGCGCACTTCGTAGCTATCCTAAGACAGGAACTTCTTCCTCAGCTCTTTTATCTGTTCTTCGTTGATTGGTTGAAGCTCTCCCAGGGGGTTGCTCATGGTAAGTGACTTGGCACTGAATTCCGCCACCTCAAGGCGGTCAAACGCATCCAACAATGCATTACCCGTTACCAGCACTGAATCATTTTCGATAATGATGCATGAGATGTCCTTTTGCACCAGGTTGAGTATCGTATCCTTATCCCTGAAATGCGAACCGAAAGAGACGTTGGGCACATCCTGAAGAAATATCCAGCTCTCCGGAATTGTCCTCACATCGAACTTCTCGCCAGTCACTCCGAAAGCCATCAGGTAGGGTGATTGGGTAAGAATGATTGAGTTCACCTTTGGATTTCTCCTGTATATTTCCTGGTGAAGCCAGAGACCTCGACTTGGAAGCTTACCAGGCTCCTTCTGGCCGTTCCTGATCTGAACGATGTCTTCCCTTTGGATGTCCCACCTGGAGACATTGGTTGGGGTGATCAGAAAATCATTGTCTCTCCAGCGCACCGAAATTGTACCATAGGAGCTGATCATAAGCCCCTGCTGGCAGGCCCTTTTCACCATGTTCACGATGCACTCCCTGATGTCTCTCTCATCTGAGGGATGACTAACTTCGCTCATATCGGACTGATAACGGGGAATCTGGTTCTCAAAATTTTTGATATCTTCATCCAAGAGGTAGACCGGTTCACCAATCGTTTTGCCGTTAATAATGGTTCTTCCGGAAAACTCAAGTGTTTCAAAGCGCTGAAAGGCATCGCGGAGGTCGGTACCTCCAACAACTGCGCCGTGGTTTTCCATAATCACGGCATTGTAGTTTTTCCCGAATTTATCGGCAATGCTTTCGCCCAGCTCATCGCTTCCCGGTAAGGCATATCCTGCATAGCCTATGGGTCCACAAACATTCTTCGCCTGTGGTATGATATTGGTGTTGGGAATCTGCCGGGCTACGCTGAACGATACCAGGGCGGGAGGATGGGCATGGATGATCGCTTTGATATCGGGCCGGTATTCATAGATCGCCTTATGGAAGGGAAATTCAGAGGAAGGCCTATGCCTTCCGATTTTCGTCCCATCCTTTTTTACACACACAATATCATCACGCTGTAGCGATCCCTTATCCACAGCGGCGGGGGTTACCCATATGTCACCGCTTTCGTCTATAATCGATATATTGCCCCCCGAAGTCGTGGTCAGGCCACGTTTGTATATGCGATCAATGATCAGGGTGATCTGATCGCTGGGATGCATTAGTTCCGGATTAAATACTCTCATCTTTCACTTTTTTTGAAGGCAAATTAAAGTCTAGTTTATTGATTCTATTTAAATTTGAAGGGCTTAAAGGTACAAAAAAATTCAGTTTTGGTAACGCAGCGCATAGAAATTCGGTAAATTGGAAAGGCTTAAAAGAATACGCCAATGATTTTTTATGCCTTTCTTTAAAAAAAATTTACATTTACACAAAACATTTGCCTATGTCACTCAAATTGTTCGATCTTTCAGGTAAAAACGCCCTGATCACGGGGGCCACGCACGGGCTGGGCATGGCCATGGCTAAAGGCCTCGGATATGCCGGCGCCAACCTGATCGTTAACGGGCATACACCCGAAAAAATGGAAAAAGCCATTAAGGAATACCGGGATCATGGCCTGGAGGTACACTCCTCTTTATTTGATGTTACTCACGAAGAAGAAGTTGTAAAGAACGTGAGCCAAATCGAAAAGGAAGTGGGTCCCGTTGATATCCTGGTGAACAATGCAGGGATCATAAAAAGAATACCCCTTGCCGAGATGGAAGTGAAAGATTATAAGGAAGTGATAGACACGGATCTTACCGGACCCTTCATCATGGCAAAACATGTGGTTCAGGGCATGATCAAACGCCGAAAGGGAAAAATCATCAACATCTGCTCCATGATGAGTGAGATGGGACGTGACACGGTAGGTGCCTATGCTGCAGCCAAAGGAGGGCTGAAGATGCTTACACGCAATATGGCCACCGAATGGGCCCGATACAACATCCAGGTAAATGCCATCGGTCCGGGCTATTTTGCCACGGAGCAAACGGCACCGATCCGCGAAAAAGGCAATCCCATCCATGAATTTATCAAAAACCGAACGCCTGCCGGCGAATGGGGTAATCCCGAACAACTGGCCGGCTCTGCCATATTCCTGGCCTCAGAGGCATCTGACTTTGTGAACGGGCATATACTATATGTGGATGGAGGAATCCTTGCTACCATTGGGAAACCCATGGATAACGAATAAAAACGTCGTGTCTTCCGACTATGATTTGATAGCATGCAGTTTTTAACAGGATCATCGACCCTCCCTGGGGGTGATCTGTTCGATCTGCGAAACAAAGCGGAGCTAAAAAAACCATTGTATTTTTCTGTTTGGGGAATTTTGCATGGAACGGCAATTTATTATTTTTGTTAATCGGCCAACATATAATTAACATCTAACTAAAATTCAAAATCATATATTATGGATAACTCCGAAAGCATAAAAAAAGCTTATGAAATTGCCAAAGCACAATACGAACAACTGGGTATAGATACAGAACGAGCGCTTGAGCAAATGAAGGATATTCAGATCAGCCTGCATTGCTGGCAAACCGATGATGTAGGAGGATTTGAAACGCCGGAGTCCGAACTCGAAGGAGGTGGAATCCAGGTGACCGGCAATTACCCCGGTAAAGCCAGATCGCTGGATGAAGTCAGGCAGGATCTGGATA
>CAYNPZ010000186.1:6908-7517 GCA_964399175.1 uncultured Bacteroidales bacterium
ATGGCACTGCTGCCGGGAAAACAAAAGGTAAACCTTCACGCCATTTACGGTGATTTCGGGGGAAAACTGGTGGACCGGGACCAGATCGATGTGGAACATTTCCAGGGGTGGATTGACTGGGCCAAAGAACGCGGCATTGGCATTGACTTTAACTGTACCTGCTTCTCCCATCCCAAAGCCGATGACGGATTTACCATATCCAGCAAAAAAGAAGACATCCGAAGATTCTGGATCCAGCACATCAAACAGTGCCGCAAAATTGCTGCCTCCATGGGCGAACAAACCGGTATACCATCCATACACAACATATGGGTTCCGGATGGAACCAAAGACCAACCTGTAGACAGGTACGGACATAGGAAACTCCTGAAAGAATCATTGGATGAAATCTTTTCAGAAGAATATCCGCGTGAACACCTCAAGGACTCCATAGAGAGCAAGCTGTTCGGAATCGGTGCAGAAGCTATGACCGTAGGCTCCTACGATTTTTATCTACCCTATGCGGCACAAAACAACAAACTGATATGCCTGGACAATGGTCACTACCATCCTAATGAGGAGGTGAGTGACAAAATCTCCGCCTGCCTGCTTTATGTTGATGAGCTCATG
>CAYNPZ010000187.1:0-7509 GCA_964399175.1 uncultured Bacteroidales bacterium
AAACTTGGCTCTTTTTCAAAATGTGAGATGATTCCGGCTATTCGTAAGAGCTCAAACATCAGTTTTCTACTCTGCTCGGCTGGAACCGGATCTTCGAAAAACACCCACAAATGGCCTCCCTTTCCTGAACGGGAACGTTCGATATATGATGGTAATCCATAATCTGAACAACAATTATGAAGATTCTGAATTGAATCCTCCCAGTTCTTCTTATCAAAATCTACAGCAATGAAATAAGAGGTATTGTCCTCAAGCAGGGGAAATATCCCTATTGTTTTCTTTCCTAACAGGTGCGATTTTATTGCTTGCTGATCAAAAGGCAATCTTTCCTTTTTGGGATAATCCTTAAACGTACCGCCTTTTGCTTTATGTTGCTTGTAATCACTCCAGTCCACTTTATAGGCAGGCATATACCCGGAATGGCCATTTTTCTCCCATCTTACGGCATAGATGTCATTTCTACCTTTAAACAGGGATGCGAACAGATCTATTTTATCTTGTTGCAATGTATATGGCATATAATCTATATTACTACATTCTTTCGTATTGATCTATTTATTTTCAGGAATTAATTGATGTGCTTTGTACCAATAAAAGAATGCTTCAGGATTAGATTTTTTCAATCTGTTTAATCTGGGCCAAAGAGGATTATCATCAATCATAAAAACTATAAATTGGCATCTTTTTTATTTTGCTGCCAAAATTTAGTATTACACATTTTCCATTATCATAGTTCAGTCAATTCTTTTGGCAATGTAAGCTGGTATTTGCCATTGTATACCCCATTTTGGGCTATCTGTCTGTTTCCATTGCCCAGATCAACATCTGATAGATTAATAAATTGCAGCCATTGATGATTTGCTTTTTCCGCCATATAAAGAAATAACCTTTTTATTTTTATTGATTTACAATTTTTCAGGAGCTTCTTTACCAAATCAGGTTGCAAATTTACCAATGTTTCCATTAAATGGTAACATTCAACGAGGTCCACATTTTCTGGGGTCACATACAAACACTCCATTATGGCACGTTCTTGGGAGGAGATTAAAAGGTCGGTGTTTTTGTGATCAAATTCAATGATTCCAGCATCATAACTTAGAAATGAAGTTTGTTTGTGCTCGATTTTCTGTTTCCAGTTATACTGTCTAAACCAGGTGGGTAAATTGATTTTATAAGGTGAAAACAAATAGATCTTGTTTTCATTTATTCTTAAATAATGAGAAAGACCAAGCATTTCCAATGCTGTTAGTGCCCCAACATGGACCTGCAGACCGGCTTGTTTCTGTAATACACTTACACCGGCATACCATTCAACCTCATCTTCAAACCTTTTATAGGCTCCTTTGCCAAGAGGTATAAGCCAGCCACTTTTAACATATTCCTGCCTCAAACTTTTGGATATACCCATTTGTTCCAGCCATCCGGAAAGCACTATGTGACCTGGTTTAAGATTCTTGACCAGTCTTTTTAATTTTATCTCTTCTTGCACAGTTTGAATGTACTTTTTCAAGCAAATATAACGAAATTATCAATCGATGAATGCAAGTTTCTTGTAAAGTTTGTAAAATTATGTTTTTTGGTACATTTAGACTGTACTTTAACATCTAATCTTAATGAGTAAAATTGCTTTATTCTTTCACATATTCTCCTCATCTAATAATTCCTCTTTACTCCCTTTGGTCATCCATTTTATTTATTCCTCAAATATTCCCCGCCACCCTTTCAATGGCGCAGGCTAAAATAAACTAATGCACTGCCAAATATCTTCATGTGCCTGCAGCATGCGTGCCTCTCTCATTCATCCGCTCCTCATCCTTCGTCGCTCCTTCATTCATTCCGCCCGCAAGCTTCGGCACCCCACGTAAGCGTGGCGTATTCGCTCACTACGCCCTATTTGGGTAGAGCTTCGCTCCCTCATACGCCACACTTACCTTTCCCTCCCGCATACACAGTAGTAATACCGTTTATTTTTGCCCGCATGATTTTATACCCCAACATTTATCCCAGAATTAAAGTAAGTTGACTTTATAATTTCCACGCTATCTAAAAATTATTATTTATGTCAAGTTAATAATACAATTTATTTGACATAAACCGTTATAATGTATAAATTTGCCATATGAAAACACGATCGATCAATAATGAAATAAATTTCAAAATAGGCAAAATGCAGCCTGGTAAAGTGTTTGATTATTCAATTTTTAAAAGCTACCAGGAAAGGCCACAGGCTGTAGCGAAAGCATTAAGCCGGTTAGAAAAGGAAAAGAAAATTCAAAGGCTGGAGAAAGGAGTTTATTACATCCCCTTGCAGTCAAAATATGGAACATTGAAACCTGCTGAAGAAAGAGTAATAAGCGCCTTAAAACAGAAAGAAAAAGGCATGTATGAAACAGGGCTGAATGCATACAACAGGTTAGGTTTGACTTCGCAGGTTCCCAATAGTATAACCCTGGCCACAAAAATCCAAAAACCTCCAAAAACTGTTCGAGGTATTAAAATCCAATATACCAGGAAAGACTTTGAAATAAGCCGATATGACTCTTACTTACTTCAACTACTTGATGCCCTTAAAGACTGTAAATATATTCCTGACAATACTCCGGATGCTGTAATTCGTGTCATACGTTCCAAAATTAAGGAATTATCCAGGCAGAAAATTAGACATTTAATATTAGCCTCATACAATTATCCTCCTTTTGTGCGGGCAATTCTGGGCGCTATTATAGAACTGGATTTTCCCGGGAAAGAATCAGCAGTCCTGAAAGAATCATTAAATCCATTAACCAAATATGCAATTCCGATAAAATCGTTAACTTTACCTAATAAAGCAAAATGGGGCATTAAATGACTTTTCACCAGAATTGAAAATACTTCAATTATACTGGTTAAAGGAAATTCGAGGAAATGCTTTGCAATCTTTCAGCTCTTATTTCAATGGTTTTTTTCTTGTTTCCCTGATATTAATTAAAATGATTTCCTTCTTTCTTGGCTTATAACGATAGGTAAGTAGGGTTAACCTGTTGATTGGGCCTCGGTATAATTCCTTATGCTTTCCGGTAGGTTCTAATAGGCGGGGATTTTCTTTTAAAAGTTCAAAGAAGTGGAAAGTTTCCTGTATGAAATTTCTCACTTCTTTTTCAGTCCATTCCTTTTCCAGATATTTGATAATACGATCGTACCCCTGTATGGCTCTTTTTGTCCAAACAATTCTTACAGCCATTTTTTGTATTTTTCCATGACTTCTTCGTGGGGTGTCACTTCACCTCTGTCAGCTTCTGCAAGGCCTTGTTCTATTTCTGCCCGTTCTTCCTCACTTATGGTATCCCACCAATCGGTCTTGGTTTCTGTTTTTCCTGATAATAGAGTTTTTACAGCATTCAAGACATTACGGTCAGATATTTTGTCGATCATATTGTGGAGATCTGCTCTTAGCTCTTTAACATCCATACTTGACATGTTTTATCTATTACAAATTTAACGAATATAATTGACTTTTAGTTTAATTTATTTGTAATCTTTATCTCTGTAATCCATGTGCAAATATAACTTTTTGATTTAATGTTCTTCATGTAATAGGGATCGGTTTCAAAAACAAGAAAGGCCTCCATCTTGGAAGCCTTTCTTTCACCTTCAACATCGATTTCAATGACTACTCACCTTCCACAGCAGCTTGGGAAACGGCAGTCATAACAGGGCCGGCGACGGTCATGTACCCGGCAACCGTCACGATGGCTGCAGGAAGCGTAACAGATGCCGATAACACGGCACCGCCGGCCGCAGCTAAACACAACCCTACCGTTCGGAGGGTCTTGAAAAATTTGAGCGTTTTGGCACTTAATCGTTGCCCTAATGTTAGTTCTTGAATTTTCTTTTTCATCTTTTTGAGGGTGTATGATTTTCCAGATAGGAGATCCTACGCTCCAAAAATTCCGATCGCTGACGAATCAATTCAATGTTACCCTTGAATTCAGTTTTCAGGATACTCGTAGTTGCCTTAACCTCCGAGACATCTTTCTCAACCCGCTTGAAATCGGAATGGAGCTGCTTAATAAAATAAGCTACTACACCCAATAAAAGGGTTATCAGGGTATAAAAGAAAAAATCCGGGTTGATCGTTGGTTCCACAATTACTCTGTTATTACTTCAATTAAAGCAAGGGCATTAAATTTTCCATTCTTCAGCGGATAGCTGGTTCCATTGATATTCTGGAAAAATTCAATGCCAAGCAAAAGGAAAAGTGGTCCGGTAACATTTGCAGGCAATTGATTAACCAATTCAATCAATGGGGTAGCAGTTTGATTGAGTTCAATTTCATCACTCTGGGAAACGGCTGCCTGATAATCGTCTTCGCCAAAGTTAACTGCCGAACCAGCGGATATTAACCTCATATGGGTTGCACCTTCCGGAGAAGCTATTGCAAATGCAGGAGTAAAAGAAGGAACGTTTACTCTGAGTTCACCTATTGCACGATCTACAGATGCTTCATAGGATGTGTAAAAGGTAGTTGTAAGTTTCCCTCCAATATTGAATTCGAAACCTTTCAGGAGGGTTAAATCTCCCTCCAGAACATGCCGTTGCCCCCGTCCATTGGTTGTATCACTTTTTATTACTTTTACCATTTCCCGTGTTAACCGGCTAACCATCCGGGAATCGGCAGACTTCTTAATATATTGTCGGAAAGAAGTTCTTAAAAGTCTGCCTGCTGCCCCAGCCTTACCAAATTCCTGTCCATTTTCCCTGGTTCTTTGAAAGGCCGGATCATTCTGTATGCGTTCTCCACTCACACCACCCTTGGTACGTGCAAGGTGGCCGTCTCTGGATTTGTAGAAGGAAATATCTCCGATAGTTCCTTCCAGCTTGATAATACCTTTTTGTCTTGCCATGATATGAAATTTTATTTGTTAAATACTCAAAAATATACCTATTTACAACAAAACACAACAGTCTAGTTCCGTTAATGACCATATTTGCAAGATTTTGCCATTTATTCTGATGATAACCCAAAAAAATATTGTATATTTGTAATAGATACTTACACCAGGCATAAAGTACAGATGAAGTATGGATAAAGCATTAAAAAACAAATTAACCAGGGTAGTGATTTATCCAAAGGATGTCAGCAGGATCACCGGCAAAAGCGAAAGGTACGGGCGCAAGCTTCTCAGAACCATTAAAGAAGTAAATGAAAAAGAAGCCCATCAGTTTGTAAGCCTGGAAGAGTTTTCCAGTTACACAGGCCTCCCAGTAGAGCTTATCAAGGAACATTTGATAGATTAAAAAAACAAAATATAAGGCAATATCATGACTAAGAAGTACTATATTGAAATTCGTTCTCCCAAAGAAATAATCGATTATGAAAACGAAAATTAAAAAAGACTTTGATGCAGTAAAATTCATGCGTCAAAAACGTGATAAAATTAGCAAAGATATTGCTGATATGGATTATAAACAGATTAAGGATTATTTTGCCAGGAAGAAGGAAAGAATATTGCCTGGTATCCATAAAGATATTAAAAAGTAACAGAAAAATTATGTTCCTTTTATTTTATCTCCTCCTCAACTTCTTCCTGAGTAATATAATCCCCGGATTTTACCCTTTCTGAAGCCTTCTTGACTCTGTTTTTGAGCTCTTCCTTTGTGACGGGTTTTCCATCTACAGTATAACCTACATTTTCAGATTGATTGTATTCTTTACTCATGGCATGCCTCATTTTTAGGAAGGTTTATCTGTATGATCAATATATTTGTGAAGTTCTTCTCTTAGTTTATTTATAATCATCATTTTACATATTAGCGTTTTTACAAATTTACTGCGATACTTTTAATGATCTCCTCCACTTTTTCTGTACTATCAGAATCTGAACCATAAGGTAGAGCACTTTCAATTCCTTCGGTAAGATTGTCATTTTTCAATAAATTCTGGCATTCTCTTTTCAAGTATGTCTTTACATTTTGATTCGCAGTTTTAATAAGATCCAATAAATCCGAGCAATTATCAAGCATGTATATGATATCTTCAAAGTCATGGCTCTGCCGTAAATCTTTTCCTCCGCGGTATTTATGTGCTTCAAATTTTGCGGCCAGGTAATATTCAGGTGGAAATACAAATATTTCTGTTTCATCGGGTAATGTTTTGAGAATTTTATTTTGGAAACCTTCCCGGTACCATCTGTTACTAAAACCTAGGATATCTGAATCGATAGGCATTACATCAACTTTTATGTTATGATATACCCAACGGCAGATGGGAGCTCCCTTCGAAGTGTCGTTTGCAAAGCCTTGTGCCCTTAAGTCATCTTCAAGTTTCGCATGTGATGATTTTGAACTTAACTCGACTACACAATCCACATCTTGGGTAGGTCTGATTTCGGAAGCAGCAGGATCACTAGCGTATAATTCTGCAACAGCTCCTCCTACAAAAGCTACTTCATTCTTTAATGCTCCTAATCCCTTGGCTACTATCTGCAGCATTTCAATGTTTGAGCTGGACATTTAAGATTCTTTTTTCTAGTTCTTCAGTTGCAAATTTAATTTCTCTTACCCGTCCGATTCTTATTGTATCCACAATAACAAGCAATTCATAAAAGAGGTTATCCTCGTGAGCTATCTCAGGTATAGTCCTGTAAAGTGGCTCTATGGCCTGCCCTCGTTTGGTACCTTTCGCATAAGGCCAGACATAAGTTTCCTTTCCTGATGAAATATGGTTATTAATCGGAGGAGCAGAATGAGCAGTAGGAATACCTCTTACGATAGCTCCTGGCTCCGCAGGAAATACATATTTTAATCCATATGATAAAAATTCATGAAGGGAATGGGTATGTACCTTTCTCTTTTTTGAATCAATCAATCGTGCAATCTTGCATCTGTTTAAAGCCTCAGAAACTTCCGATGCACTGATCTTTAGAGAATGTGCCAGGTCAGCATAATACCAGTCATCATTCTTGATGGATATTATCTTTAAAAGGATTACAATATCCTGCGGCCGCATGCCATTGTGTTTCTTCATAGCAAAAAGTTGAATTTACGATTCGCAATTCGCAAATTGCAAATATATAAACTTCACTGAAAAAAAATAAATGTTTTCATTTTTTTATCATCATTCTCAATATTTTTTGAATCTTTTTGTGTATCTTTGGAATATAATTGTTCTTTAACAAGCTGATCAATAAGGGTCACTAAATCGCTCCAAATGAAATCATTGCATATGTGCCCCATTCGGTGCCCTTAGATGAAATTGTATCAGTAACGAATTGATAGATAAGATAGCAGGCAGGGGTGGACAAATCTTGCCACCCCGACGGGGTTTTAGAAGGACGTAGGAACAGCTGGTTGCAATTCGGTTGCAATTTGCTACAAAGTAAAGAACGCTTCAAGAGGCCAATTTAAAACAAAAAACTCCCATTTCCAAATGGGAGTTTTTTTATGGTCGAATTTTTACCTTCCTTACTGCCGAAGCACCGGTCTTATAATTTCAGCCTTCGGTTGGACATCAAATCTCAGGATATGATC
>CAYNPZ010000188.1:0-7479 GCA_964399175.1 uncultured Bacteroidales bacterium
AATAATTCAGGTTAAATGACCGTTGCAGTAAAGGCTATAAGTTTTGAAAAGGGAAAAGAAAATTACCAGGATGATCTGTACTGACATAGGCAGGGATTTATTTTTGAAGCAACTTTGGCTGTTTAGCGATTCGCTTGTTCAGGTAGTCAGCAAACCGTTCGCTGACTCCTTCTCTTTGGCTGATGTATGCCTGTTTAACCTTGCTATCTCCTTCATCATGCCATCTGCATCCCTTTTCTAAATCAAATTCCAGCCATCCGTTTCCTTCGTGCTTTAGATAGATCGCTGGTCCCTTAACAGCGAAATACACTGCGGCCAGATCCCAGCTGGGCCGCTGGTCGTCGAGGGTTTTATTACCGTTTTTCCACAGCCAGTCACGGTAGGCCGTTCGCACAATATTTCCCGGTGATGTATGTTTCAACGATTTCCCGGTCATCACGTTGCTTCCTGCATTGATATAATACACCGGTGCAGGAAAATTTTCCACCAGATATTTGGTGTATTTCGCTGTACCATTGAAGAAAAAATTCCAGTCCTTCGTATAACGATCTTCCTCATTTTTGGCTCCAAGCGCACCCAGGGCAACCCAGCGTTTTATTTTTTTCTTTACCAGCTCGGCTCCGCTCAGGGAAGAAATATCATCCGGTTTAGAGGTTAGCAGATCATAAAGGCCTTTCGTATGGCCAACTGTGAGGTAGGTTACACTGTTGTTTTCTTGTTTTAGAAGCAATTGACGGTTTAACCTGGTTTGTTCCATGGCATCCCCGTTGTGTACGATGGTGTTGTGAAAAGCTGCCGTATCTTTGGCCAGTTTTTCTGCACTCATTTTGTCAATGGAATCGCCAACCTGATTTTCATAGGTTGCACCTACCGGAATATCACCCCTCCCATACCGGATGTTAATGGCCTGAACAATTCCTGCTCCATAGGGCACTTTACCGGAGCTGTAAATACATCCCAGAATTTCAGCCTGATCCATATCCTCATAGGCATGCAACAGGGCCAGGGCTCCTGCATCATCACAGTCGGAACCCATATCCGTATCAAAGATGATTTTTTCGGGCTCCTGAATGGCTTGAGGGCTTTTCTTTTGGCATGAAAAGAGGAGAAACGCAACTAAAAGGCTTATTAATAAAATTTGTTTGTTCATATCCCAAAAATAAGAAAAGCCTGCACTATTTTTAACCCGAATAATTCAAGAATTATTCCTGTCTCCGACAGCGACTAAGGTTCACTAAAATTTTTTTCAAAAATTTAATTTCACCTAAGTCGGGGTTAATACCGCCTTGCAGTACAGGCTCTGCATTTTATGCAGGTTAAATTGAAGCATAATTAATTATTGATGCAATAAAATTTGTAATCTTCTATGTTCTATAACAGTTCCTTTGGGTAATTTTACCTGTTTGGTATCTTCAATCAGGTATTTCTACCTAATTAAACGAATAGAACCTATAAGGCCAGTAATTTATACAAGGTTCAATATCTCTAAAACTAACTGGTTATGTCTTCACCTCCTTTTATTTAACTTATTTAAAATGAAATTTTTATACAGTCGGAGCATCTTTTTTTTTCTTCTCCTTCTTTTTTGAATTAATGTCTTAAGCAAATTATATTATTTTCTTAAAAACAGTTGCTTGTTTGCTTGCCCCAAATTCGATCAGGTAAAAATACCTAATTTAGAAATCAGGTGATTTTACCCGATGCATCCTTGAATCCTTTCCGTACATTTTTGTACATAAAATTAGTTTTTTTAAACCGGGCAATTTTACTAAACAAATAAAATTAGAGCGTTATGAAATCATTGAATGATTTGAAAATCGGTACCAGGCTCAGTCTTATTCTTATCGTGTTGATTGTTATGATTATTGGTGCGTTAGGGACTTGGACTTACTATATGAATAAGGAACAGATAGTGGATAATGCGGATAAACGAATGAATGAGCAATTGAATGATCTTGTTGATATTATAGATGTTCAGATAAAGGAGAATCAGGAAGATGTTGATAATGCTCTTAATGTAGCCCACAATCTTTTTTTTGAGAAAGGCTCATTTGAAGTGGTTAAGGATACCAGTGTTACATTGGCCTCCGCAACAGGGAAAAAACTCAACAAATGGGAATTAAATGATCGGATGTTACAAGAAGACAATCGTTTTGTAGATAAGATTGAAGCGCTCACAGATGCTAAGGCTTCTATATTTCAAAAAGTCGAGGGTGGATTTGTGAGAATTTCCACTAGTGTAAAAGATGCTAACAGTCAAAGACAGGTGGGGACTTTTATCCCTAATTCTTCGGATGTTGCAAAGTCTATTCAAAACGGTACAAATTATTCAGGGAGATCACAAGTGGTTGGCGAATGGTTTTTGACATCTTATGAACCCATTAGGAAAGAAGACCAAATTATAGGAATGATTGGGGTGGGCATACCTGAAAAAAACCTCACACGGTTGAAAGAAATATTTCAGAATAAAACTTATTTCCAAACAGGATATCCTTTTATAGTGTCCAGTGATGGCACATTTGTTATCCATCCTACGCATGAAGGGAAAAGTGCAAAAGGGGACCAATTCTTTGAGCAAATGGTCAATAGTAATTCTGATCGGGCAAAGACAGAATATACCTGGGAAGGAAAGAGGAAATATCAATATTTTCAGTATTATGAACCAATGGATTCCTATGTTGCCGCTTCATTTTACCAGGATATACTTTTTGCGAAGTTGAGTCAACTTCGTACATCAGTTATAATAGCAGTTGTTTTGGGTGTTGTTGTTTCTCTACTGGTGATCTTGCTTTTCAGTCGAAAAATATCCGGTGATTTGAATAAAGGCGTTCAATTCGCTCAAAAAGTGGCTGCCGGTGAGTTAACCGCTACTGTTAATATTAAACAGAAAGACGAAGTGGGCCAATTGGCTGATGCCTTGAATGACATGGTCGTAAAGCTTAGAGATGTTGTCAAAAATGTGAGAGAAGGTTCCAATTATATTTTATCAGCAAGCCAACAAGTAAGTTCCAGCTCTCAGCAATTGTCTCAGGGTTCATCCGAACAGGCTTCTTCAGTAGAGGAAGTATCTTCATCCATGGAGCAGATGGTTTCCAACATTCAGCAAAATGCTGATAATTCCAATCAAACTGAAAAGATAGCCACAGATGCTGCCAGAGAGATGGAAAAAATGGGCGAATCCACTAAGAAGAGCCTAAGCTCTATCCGGGAGATAGCCGATAAGATAACTATAATCAATGATATTGCTTTTCAGACTAATATTCTTGCTCTCAATGCGGCCGTAGAAGCTGCAAGGGCAGGAGAGAATGGAAAAGGCTTTTCCGTTGTGGCTTCTGAGGTTCGTAAATTGGCCGAAAGAAGTAAAGAGGCTGCTGATGAGATTGTTGAACTATCCAATTCCAGTGTGAAGGTTTCGGAGGAGGCAGGAGAAATGCTGGATGGTCTGCTGCCGGAGATCGAAAAAACTTCCAAATTGGTTCAGGAGATCAGCGCTTCGTCAAATGAACAGAATAACGGAGCAGATCAAATCAACAATGCGGTACAACAGCTCAATCAGGTTACCCAGCAAAACGCTTCGTCCTCAGAAGAACTGGCTTCCAATGCTGAAGAGTTGTCGAGCCAGGCAGACCAGTTGAAACAGGTTATCAGCTTTTTTAAGGTGGATGAAGAAAGACAAAAACAGTATGGCGTTGATGGGAACGGCTCCGGTAAAAATAAAATGGAATTCAGTCATATGAACCACCAGCAACAACAAAACCAGAGATATGGTAAACAGAATACAACATCCCGGCAAGGGGCTACTCAGAACCAAAAGGCAGCGGCCGGTCAGACTAAGCAGGCTTCTACATCAAACCAAAAACAGGATGATGGCAGTCGAAATAAATTAGGGTCAGGCGTAGACCTGAAAATGAATCATCAGAAGGATGACGATGGATTTGAGAATTATTAGAGCACATGAGTCAACTTTTGTTGATATATGTCCATAAGAGAGGCTGACAGGGGAAGTGTTTAACGGATTTTTGCTATGAACCCGGTCAGCCTTCTTAATTCTCAATTTAAGAAAGAGCAGGATTTAAGTAGAAGAGACTACCCATCCGACTCTTTTGTTCATCGGCACCCCTGATTAATTATTAAACTATTATAAAATTACATTGAAAATTGATGTTATGATGAAACAGATTTGTATTGTATTGATTGTTATTGCAGGAACTTATTTAACCTCACAGGCTCAGAATGAAGAAAATGATTTTGGCATCCGCTTCAATGGCTATGTTAAGAATGATGCATTCTTTGACAGCAGACAAAATGTAACCGCCCGGGAGGGTCACTTTCTGTTGTGGCCAAAACCCGAAGCTCCGGATGCCAATCAGCAGGATGTGAATGCTCAGTCGAATTTTAACATCCTGGCTGTTCAATCCAGGATTTCAGGAACAATTACCGGTCCGGAGGCTCTGGGAGCAGAAACTTCAGGAAAAATTGAAGGCGACTTTTTTGCCCAGGCCAATGACAACATCAACCTTTTTAGATTGCGTCATGCCTATGTCCGGCTTTCCTGGGAGAATACCCAATTGCTGACCGGCCAGTTCTGGAATCCCATGTTTGTCACTTCGTGTTTCCCCGGTACTGTATCCTTTAATACGGGGGTTCCCATCCAACCTTTTTCCCGTAATCCCCAGGTTAGATTGACACAAAATTTTGGAGATTTTGAGATTATAGCCGCAGCACTGGCACAAAGAGACTATCCTTCCAGGATCGATAAGGCCGTTAGCTCAAGATTCCTGAGAAACTCAGGCACACCGGATATGCATCTGCAAGTACACTATAACCGGGCCAAATTGAATATGGGTGCCGGTATGGCCTATAAAACAATTGTGCCCAGATTGGTCACAGAAGAGGAGATTAAAACCAACAACACAGTCGACGGTTTATCGGCCATTGCATTTGCGAGGCTTTCTCTCAACCCCATAACAATTAAAATTCAGGCAGTTTCCGGCCAAAATGCAACGGATGTTTTGCAGATATCGGGATTTGCCGTAGAGTCGATTCAGGACGATACGGATAAGCGTTCCTATTTGCCCTTGCGGAATATGTCATTGTGGGCTGATATCCATACCAACGGCGGTCCTTTCCAATTTGGCGTGTTTGCAGGTTATACCAAAAACAGGGGCACAAAGCAAAATATAATAAATGATCCGGACCTTATTATGGGATTTGGCAAAAACATTGCTTCACTTTACAGAATATCTCCCAGAATACTGTATAAAGCGGGGAAGCTGAAATTTGGACTGGAAGGCGAATATACATCGGCCACATTTGGTGATGGCTATAATCAAAAAGCGATACCCATTAACACCCATGCTGTTGGGAATATGCGTGTTTTGTTATCTACTTACTATCATTTCTGATTGTGACTGACTCTTTATCAGAAGGTTCATTATCAGACTTAACACATCATCTTATAGACAATACTGATAATGAGGGTAGTAAAACGATGACTTAGGTATTTTTACCCGATATCCCGGTACCAACTACGTATTTATACTTAATCGTTAGTTATAATACTTTTAATAACAATAAGTTGCATTTTGCAAATTGAATATATAACAGGTCGGGTCAACTGCTTGCATGTCTCATATAATATCCTATAAATGAGCCTTTAATTGAAATAAACCCGATGTTTGGATTTTTGTTTCTTCCGGCACAAACATACAACTTTGTATTTTTTGTTTCCTGCTTAAATACAGCAAATTAATATTTAAAGTCAAATCCGGTTACGTAAAAATACTCAATCATAAAATTGGGTGATTTCACTCAAAACATCATTAAATCTTTCCCGTAATATCGATTCAGTAAATTAACAAAAGGAGGTAACATGAGTGAAGAAGAATCATCCAATGCTTATTTAACTTTCAAACTGGGAGAAGAGGAGTTCGGTGCACATGTCAGCCAGGTTTTAAATATCCTGGAGATGACAAAGATCACGGGAGTCCCCAAAACACCAGATTTTATGAAAGGAGTGATCAATCTGAGGGGTTCGGTCCTCCCGGTTATTGATGCCCGGATAAAGTTCGGACTGCCGGAAACCGAGTACACAAGCAATACTTGCATTATCGTAATGGACCTCGATCTGGACGGGGATACCGTTCATATTGGTGCCATTGTAGATGAAGTGTTATCGGTCATTGAAATTGAAGAAAATCAGATCGAGCCGCCGCCAAGTATAGGAAACCAGTATAAATCCGAATTTATTTATGGTATGGCCAAAGTAGAGGAAAATTTTGTCATGCTGCTGGATATGCAGAAAGTATTGAGCAGTGAGGAAATGGCAGATATTTCCGACAAAGCTGAAAATCAACCAGCAGAGTAAAACGAAATGATATTTTAGAATAATAAAAATTGATATTTATGAAATGGAAAGACGTTAAAATTTCAAACAAATTAATCATTGTCTTTTTGGCAATAGGAATAGCAGCAATCGCAGCACTTGGAGTTATTTCATTTAATGAGTCTAAGAAAGCATTGACCGAAAGTACTGAGCACGAATTGACAGCAGTAAGAGAGATCAAGAAAAATCAGATAAACAGTTTTTTTGAGGAAAGAATTGCCGATATTAAGGTTTATTCATTCAACACAGCCGTGCAGATGGCCGGCGAACGGTTTATTTCCGCCTATGATACCAGCGGGTTGAACAGCGATACTTATCAGCAATGGAAAAGCACCCACGGACCCAAGCTGGAGGAATATGTGAAGCAGTATGAATATTATGATCTCTTTTTTATATCCAATGACGGGGAAGTGGTGTATACCGTGGCAGAAGAATCCGATCTGGGAAAAAACCTAAAGTCCGGATCTTTGTCGGATTCTCCTCTTGCAAAAGCCTTTAATAAAGGGCAAAATGAATATGCCCTTACGGATTTTGCCTGGTATGATGTATCCGGTGAACCGGCCGCTTTCGTTTCCGGTCCACTGACCAATCAAGACGGAGAACAAATAGGTGTTCTGGCTTATCAGTTATCTCTAGATGCCATCAACGAGATCATGCAGGAAAGAAGTGGGATGGGTGAAACCGGAGAGACCTATCTGGTTGGTCCGGACAAGCTGATGCGCTCAGATTCCTATCTTGATCCCGAAGGACACTCTGTGGAAGCTTCATTTCAGGGAACCGTTCAGGAAAATGGGGTGAATACCGAAGCAGTTCGTAACGCCCTGAACGGTCAATCCAACACAGAAATCATTACCGATTACAACGGAAATCCGGTGCTTTCCTCTTATACTCCCGTCCAGTTCGGTGATGTAACCTGGGCCATGATGGCGGAGATTAACGAAGCAGAAGTTATGGAGCCTGTAAAAGCCCTTGGAAATGAAATCATTATTGTAGCCATTGTTGTGGGCGTGATTATTGTTGTGGTATCTATCCTGTTTGCCCGGTCCATAGGCAATCCCATTAATAGGGCAGCAAGTTTTCTTGTTATGCTTTCA
>CAYNPZ010000189.1:0-7445 GCA_964399175.1 uncultured Bacteroidales bacterium
CTCCGGCCAAAGGTTTTCCTTCTCCTTCTTTAAGCTGATCATCCATATCTGACAGGCGCTTTTGGTTGTCAAAAAATTCTTCTGTTCTTGCTTTATTTTCCGGTTTAGTAATAAGGCTTACTATAATAAGAGCAACAAAACCTGCAAGCATTGTCCATCCGAAGGGTTCTGGTTCCCAGTTATACACCAGTTTTAATTCACCAATATTTAAATAATTAAGCACATAATACAGGCAAAATGAAACAATAATGGCTGCTGCCGCCCCGTAACGGTTGGCTCTTCTCCATAATATTCCTCCAAATATGATAATTCCCATGAATGCGGCTATTGTTTCCGTAAAAAGAAAGGCATGAAGCACGTTATCAATGGTTAAAGCAAACAAAACACCTAAAATGGTCAACCCAAAGCCTGCATATCTTCCCATCCATAATAACTGTCTGTCATTGGCTTCAGTATTGATATATCTGTTATAGAGATCATGAGAAAACAAGGCCCCTGTATTCACCATGAAATTGGAGCATGTTGACATGTTCGCTGCAAGGATAGATGCTACCAGCAGGCCGGTTAATCCCGGGTAGAGCAGTTCCCTGGCAGCAAAGCCAAAGGCAAACTCCGGATCATCCAGTGTAATTCCTCGTTGAGCGGCCAAAGCAGCTACTATGATACCTGTAAAAGCCCAACCAATGGTACAAAATCTTTTAACAAATGATCCGTATGTCAGACCTATTCTTCCTGCCCTTTCGCTATTTCCGGTAGCACACACGGATAAAATATGGGGTTGGGCAGTGATACCTACTATACCATTGATTGCCAGCATAAGAATGGTGAAGGTACCTATACCACTTTTTGCACTCACAAGCGTAAAATATTCAGAAGGTAATGATTCACGCATACCGGAATAACCACCTACTTCATAAAGACCGAAGGGGATCAGCATCATAGAAAGTACAATGATCATACTGGCCTGGAGAAGCATTATATTAGCAGAGGCTACCAGTCCTCCCAAAAAACTATAAAGAATAAAAGCCACGGTCATAAAAAGAACCACACCGGTAGGAGAAATTACATCACCGGTAGCTATTGAAACTACTTTAGCTGCTCCCTGGAGCATAACGCCTTGACTGAATACAAAATACGAAATGGCAAAAACTGTATAAACCAGACCCATCTTATTCCCATAGCGCTGTTGGACGATTTCACCCACAGTAGTCTTTTCACTTCTTCTGTACCAAGGAGCAATCAGCCAATAGAAAGGTGTAATCAGCATATTTTTCCATTGGTACCAGATGGTTGAAAATCCCGCTTTGAAGGTTATTCCGGTCTGAGCAACAAAATTTTCGGAATGGGTGCCGGTACCAAAGGACTGGCCTATCATAACCCAAATGTTGAATTTTCGTTCCCCCCTGAAATAACTGTCGCTGGTTTTTATCTTACGCACCAACCAAACACCCCAAATGGTAACACCAACAATGTATGCCACCAGAACTATCAGATCAAGTAAATGAAAATTTTTGGCAACTTCTGTCTCCATATAAATTCAAATTTTACTTACATTCAGTTATTCTCATTTCAAATAGACATGGTTTAACCTACGCAAATTTCATGTATTTTGTCATATGCTTTTGCTTGCTCTTCCGGAGTTTCACAGTAGGTAACAACTATTAGCTTCATTCCGGGTTTCCAAAGTTTTCTTACTTTTTCCGCTACTACATCAGAATCTCCTACAATCCGGGCATTGACAACAACATCGGTTCCGGCAAAAGCATCCCGAAAGGGTTCACAGGGATTGGAATCAGGATCTGTTTCTTCTGAGAATGCGGCATCAATCATTACCAGATTGGGAATGGACTTGACCCCCTCGATCTTATCTGCCCACTGGCCGCAGGAATGGAAAACAGCCCCACCAAAGGCATCACCAATTCTTTTAATGCAGGGGACTTCAAAAGTTTTATAATCCTCCGGTGAAATCATGGAAATAACATCGCTTGAAACGCCTAAACCTTCCCATTTACGGCTCGAAGCAAAGCCATGACCTGGAAGGGCCAAAGCATCACCCAGCAAATCCATTTGCTTTTTGGTAAAGCTGATAGTAAGATCGGTGAGTTTATCCAGTAATCGTTTCAAACCCTCGGGATTCATCATAAACTCCATAAAAAAATTATTGGTATCAACCAGAAAAGAAGCTGCGTTTATTGAAGCCTGCGTATCGGTTGGAGAAACAGGAAGTTTTCCCTGGGTCCGATCCATAAAATATTCAATCATTCGCAGCGTATATTGGCCGATAGCAGTTTCTTCCACAGGTATAAGTTCCTTTTCCAAGGCTTCATCCACTGACTGAAAAGGCGGCCGAAAAGCAGGTGCCTGGCCTGGCTCCCACTGATAATCAATGCCAAATGCGCTGGCAATTGTGCCAATACCATACCATGGCTCTATAAAATTGGGTATATCGGCTTTATAATCCATACTCTTACTGAGGCCACCCAACTGCCATTCCAGTGATTGTTTCATGTCTCTGCAACCGTAAGAAAATACTTCTGCAACACGAAATCTCCTGTATACTAAAACCCCTGAATTACTTTTCCAAAAGTTATTACATTGCTCCAGTAAGCCAGCCTCATAATCCCGGTATTTAGAAAAATCAAATTTATCTACAGAAATGGGATCTACCGGGGTAGCCTGAGCATCACTTTTTGAAGAATCAAATTTTGAATTTTTCATATAGATAATACTTTGTTAAAGTTTTGTATTTAAATGTATATTACAGTGAAACCCTCATGCCTATAAATAAGATAGGAGATGAGAGATTTATAAACTGATTAATTTTTAGCGTCTTTAATCATAATCTTCCCAAAATCGCTTTTTGGAGCGGTTAATTCCAGATCTTCCATATTATAATTTTCGACATCATCGAAAAAAATAGCAGGCCGGTATTCGTCTTTATCATAGCTCAGAGACAAATCTGATAACTCAAGATTCTTTACATGGCGGCAATAAAATCCATATGCCGGAAGGGGACCGAACATGTCAAATTCAGGGTAGCCTTCCCTATTTTCGGGGACTTCGCGGGTAACCCATTCTTTTTCACCACCTCCATCATATTGAATGGACATATCTTTCAGCTTGACATTTTCAATCTTATGTTCAGGAAGACCTGCTACGGAACAACCAACATTTCCTATCCCCGTAGCAATGATATTTTTAATCATAATGTTTTTAACAACACCAGGTTTGGGATTGGCATATTGTCCTTCCATTTCATATTCGGGTAAATGTTGTACTGTAGATTTTCTGGACAAATAAGGTCTGGCTCTATCACCCAAACGTACAAAAATCCCTCCTTTTACATTTCTCATTACGATATTGGAAATCAATATCTGGTCCATGGTTCCACCGTCAACAATTTCCAGAGCAATACCACTGAGCCTGGTATCATACATGGTACAATTGGTGACTACAATATTTTTGAATCCCCCGGTAGACTCTGTTCCCAGTTTAAAGGCATTACAAATGCTGCTTAAAACACAATTGGTTATTGTTATATTTTTACACATCCGTGGCGATAAACTTTTCAGCACTATGGCATCGTCTCCGCTTCTGATATTGCAATCGGATATCCTAACATTATGGCATCCGTCGATGTCAATGCCGTCATTATTATGATTCACTGTACTGTGTACTGTTATATTATGAATATTCAAGTCATCACAGGCCATGTAGTTCTGAACCCACATGGGAGAATTTTTGATTGTCACATTCCGTATATTTATATCCTTACATTTGTTCATTCTGATAATATAGGGCCGCTTTAAGTAATTCTCCGCTCCAGCTTCCAATTGATATGGTTCCTCTTCTCCCTGTCCATCAATTGTACCTCCACCGGTAATGGATATGTTTTCAGCTTTCTCAGCATACAGCAGGCTGTAATCGGTATAATTGACTTCTGCGTAGGTTAGAAACTCAGGAGTAATTGCCTGGAAATCATTCAAATCAGTGCTACCCAAAAGTGTAGCTCCGGAAGACAAATGAAGATTAACATGACTTTTTAATATAAGCGTACCGGATAAAAAATCTCCAGAGGGGATATAAACCATTCCACCTCCTTTAGAGTGACAAGCATCAATAGCTTCCTGAATGACTTCTGTATTCAGTGTAGTTCCGTCACCTTTGGCTCCGTAATTTTTGATATTATAAACAGGACCCCGGGCAGGTTGAGGGCCGTTTATAGTCTGTTCATTTTTTCCCGATACCCAGGATAAGGGGAGCATAGCAAGGGCACTGCCTGCAGCTACTTGTTTTAGAAATTTGCGGCGTTTCATAAGCATTTGGTTTTTAATGTTTCTATATTTAAGAAATAAAATGATTTTAATTATTTTCAGGTTCGACCCAATATATAATTGAATGTGACAGAATACAAGTTAATAACAGTTATAAGCATTATGTTCTTTGTTTTACAGGCATTCTGCGCAATTAGTTTTTATTGTTAATTTTGTTAATTTTGATAATTTTGATTTAAAATAAATCTCTTTTCAATTGTGGATAAAGAAGAAAAAATCCAGTTAATCAATAAAATAGTTAACAGCAAATGCTTTTCTAATAAAGAAAAGTCAAAACAACTCCTTAACTATCTGCTTTCGGTTACATTGGCTGAAAAAGAGATAAAAGAAATCCATATCGCTGAGGCAGTCTTTGGAAAAGATGAAAACTTCAATCCGGTTGACGATGCCATAGTCAGAGTAAATATCCACAAAATCCGCCGTTTGCTTGAAAAATATTATGCTGAAGAAGGCTGTGAGGATCCATATATTGTTTCTATCTCGAAAAGGAATTACAAAATTCATTTTCAAGAAAATTCTTTGTCAAATCATTGCGAAAACCACAAAAAACCTAACTATTTTGTATGGGGATTAATCCTTTCCCTTTTGATCAATCTTATTCTGGTCGGATTTCTTCTGATAGAAGACCGAAATGAAAAAAATTATGTTTTTCATGATTATGTAGAAAGCACCAAACCCACCATGCTTGTATTGGCTGATCCATACTTTATGCAGACAACTTTCAAAGACTCCACCAATAATATGGTCGTTCGAAACCTTCGATTTAACAAACCTTTTGATAAAACGGAACAAATTCAGAAGTTATTCAAGGAAAGGCCTAATATTAAACCACTTGAATATCCTTATTTTTCGAAGAACAATGTTTGGCCACTGACCGATATCGTATCACTCTTCGAAATGAACAATCAACATGTGCAGCTGGAGTCTCTTAGTAAGTTTAACCCGGTTGATTTAAAACGTAAAAATCTGGTTGTTATTGGAAATATTAACTCTTTCAGATTTTTATATCAGTTTTTGGACAAAACTTCCATTAGTATAAGGCTAAATCCTCGTGAAATCATATTGAATGATAGCATAAGCTATGTAGCTCGGGGAGATGCCAGTGGAGAATATATAGATTATGCCTTTATGGTAAAAATTCCCGGAAACAGTGGTAATATAATCAGTATGATCGGTGATTTTCATTCGAGTGGAAATAAAGGGCTGGCCGAACTAATAAAGGAACCGGAAAAAACTGAGAAAGCCTTTTCCAATATCCTTCAGGATATGAAAGATTTTCCTAAGTATTTTGAAACCATTATTAAAGTAAAAGGCTATGATTATTCAAGTCTGGAGGCAGAAGTGATTTATTTTAATGCTTTGTAGATGAACTTATTAACCAGACGGATTTGATCTGAATATAACTGTAGGTCTGCTTTATCTCTTCCTTCACCTACCTCTTCGGAGTTTTCTCCAAGGACAATAATAACTGCATCAGACTTTCCAACCACGTCCATAGCTCGTTGCAAAGGTAAATCGGGTTTAGCACGTTCTTGTTCTATGATTCGCCATTCAAAGTTTATTTCAGCAAATCCTTCAATCTCTGCGAATTCTATATGTATAGGATATGATTCTCCTGCTCTCATATAAACCTCTGCGGTGTTCATATCATTAGGTTTATAGTCTGAACCCTAATTAGAGTCTGTCTATCATATCCATTGGCGGCGTTACGCTCGTTTTTCATGCCAGTCAATTATATCTGGTAGAGACGTACGGCCGTACGTCTCTACATTTGGCATTCAAAACTCGCAAGCCTTGCCAACGAACATTCCAGGCGAGACTCTTTCAAATCTCTTTAACTTTATGGACAAACACTAATTAAGAGCTACCTCACTTTAGGCATTTGAGCATCCACTTCCTCCTGCCATTTTTTAAAATCCTTTATCATCTCACGGGCTTTATCGGGAAGCTCATCTTTCAGGTCAACGGTCTCGCCCATATCACGGCTTACGTTATAAAGCTCATAGGGATCAGAGGTGTCCATAAGGAGCTCTTCATACCATACGATCAACTTATATTTGCCCTTGCGCATGGCTCCACCGGGCATCATTCCAGATCCATGATAATGAGGGTAATGCCAGTAAAGGGTGTTACGTACCGATTCCTTTTCTCCTTTCAGCACAGGGAAGATGTTTTTCCCGTCGAGTATCTCTTTCTCAACCGGGATACCTGCCATATTCAGTAAGGTAGGATACATGTCATTCGATGTCACCAGGGCATCGGACCGGCTGCCTTCCTCAATTTGTCCGTCCCATCTTACAATCAAGGGCACTCTTATACCCCCTTCATACAACCACCCTTTGCCTCTGCGGAACGGGGTTTGTACGGCTGATCGCTCCAGTCCACCGTTTTCCGAATAGAATATGAATATCGTATTCTCTTCTATACCGGCTTCTTTAAGGGCACCGCGTATTCTCCCCACGCTCTTGTCCAGGGTCTCGATCATGGCTGCAAGCACAGGGGTGTTCTCTCCTTTCTGGCTTCCCCATTTGTCTTCATATTTGTCTATCAGCTCCTGCGATTCGATCAGGGGAGTATGAACCGAATTGGGAGAAGCGACAAGGAAGAAAGGTTGATCCCGGTGGCTTTCTATGAATTCCACAGCTCTGGTGGCTATGGTATCCACATTGTGGGGATCGTCTTCGGGACTTTTCTGCCAGGGCTGGGCCATAGAAGGCACCGGTTTGTAGGTGACAAAACTCTCATCAAAGCCTTGCTTATCGGGATTATGAGAATGGCTCTCCGGCGGCATCTTTTCTTTGCTTAAATGCCACTTGCCAAAATATCCTGTAGAATACCCTTTTTCCTTAAAGGCTTCACCTATGGTGTGTTTTTCCAAAGGAAGAAAATTCTGCCAGTCGGGCTTCTGCAAAGATCTGTTGGGATACTCCCCACCTGGTATAAAATCTGTGATATTCAAACGTGCCGGATGCTGACCGGTCATCAAAGATGCACGGGTAGGAGAGCTTATGGAGGCAGCTGTATAGGCCTGGGTGAAACGCATACCATCGGACGCTAGTTTATCCAGGTTAGGAGTTTCATAATAATCACTCCCGTAACATCCCAGTCTCT
>CAYNPZ010000190.1:0-7400 GCA_964399175.1 uncultured Bacteroidales bacterium
GTTTCATTGGTAAAATTAATAAAAATTCAGTTACAGCCCGTAGCATTTCAAACGCCCTTCACTATCTCCCAAACAAACGCCCGTACTCCGATTTCCTCATTGACCGCATCCAGCTTTTTTCCGAAAGTGCTTTCAATTATTTGTTGAGGTTATAAACGGGGTAATAAAATTTCAACAAATGACCTGAATGGCTTATTTTTTTATATATTTGATGGGAAATTTCCTGATTTAAAATTATATACTATTAATTAATCCTAAAACACCATTAAAATGAAAAAACTGAATCTTTTGATCACCGCACTGTTTTTTATTATCGTTTCCGTTTCGGCAACGGCTTCAAATCCCAATAAGGATCTTATCGGTGAATGGAAATTTGATGTCACCCAGGCACCTTACGAATTTCAAAAAGGCAAAATGGTTATTGAGCAATCTGAGGACCAGCTCGAAGGCAAAATAATCTTTGAGAGGACACAGGATATTACCATCAGGGGAATAGAAACCGGAGAAAAGATTACCATCACCCTCTACATCCAGGGAGAAAAAGTGCAGGTTGTCGGCAACATTGAAGAGAATAAATTCCTGGGATACGCGGAGACGTCAACAGATAAACTGGATTTTTCAGCTAAGAAAGTTACCGGAGCGGATTAAATCATCCATTTATACCGAAACTGCAACAGCGGAAGGAATCCACAATAGGTTTATCCTGCCCGCATTCCCGGGTCAATTGATGAAAATGCAGGCCGTCATATGCTTACAAGAAAGCACTGGCGGCCTGCAGTTTTTAGTTATTTGATAACTCTATAAACTTACATTCGGGTCATCAACCCTACCCAAAAGCCTCTCGGAGGCGTTTAATACTTTTAGGCACCGCCGTGTGGGCATCTTCCTTCCCCTCAAATTCAAGGGTTACATACCCGTTATAATTGACATCTTCCAATATTTGTGCAATTCTCCTGTAATCCAGATCCAGTGTGTACCACTCCCCTCCTCCGTAATAAGTTTTCGCAGAGACCAGCACGGTCTGAGGTGCGATTATTTCGAGATCGTCATAAGGATCTTCCAGAAAATTGCCTGTATCCATAAGAATACCCAGCCAGGGAGAATCCACACCGTTTACAATGCGCAGCAGCCCTTCGGGTGTGGAAGATATACCCCAATGATTTTCCAGGGACATCATTACCCCATATTCCTCGGCTGTGGGCACACATTCCCCCGTAGATTCTATGCACCATTTAAAGGCATCATCTTCAGTATAACCCTCAATAGGAGGTTCCTGCCCCCTTAACTCCATCAGTTTATCGAACGACTCAACCGTATCCCAGTTGCCGGAATTCAGACGGATTGAGGGAATTCCCATTCTATAGGCCAGCTCGATACAATGTTTTGTATGCTCTATAGCTTCCTGGCGTTTTTTGGGATCAGGATCAACAAAATCCTGGTGTATGGAAAGATTGATCAGATCCACGCCGTTCTTCCAGGCATAACGCTTGAGCTTGTTGAGATAGGCCGGGTCTTCACTTTCCATCTGTCTGTGCAGCACATCAACGCCCCCTACACCAAGCTCAGCAGCCGCATCAATGGCCACTTCTATGGGCACTTTCTGATCGGTAAAATGCCAGAACGAATAGGAAGAAATGGCAAATTTTACCTTTTTCCCGGATTTCGCAGAAACAGTTTCTATTTTCTCCTTTGCTGAAGCAGGAAAGGCATTATCTGCGATCAAACTACCACCCAAACCGATGGATGAGCCGACTAAAAGGGATTTCTTCATGAAATTGCGTCTGGTAATATGCTTCTGTGATTTCATATAAAATATGGTTTAAAGTTATGTTGCCCAATTTATGAATTTTTGCGGAAAAAGAACACAGGGGTGCCTTCCATTTTTAAATTCTGGATCTTTCGGGTTCCTGTCCCGAAACAGGCGGGGTTGGAATTTTGGAGGCATAGTCTTAATTTTATCCCCCGGTATCGAAATTTAATTTACGAGAAAAAATCTATGAATAACAGGAAAATATTCAATCTATTTTTACTTTTCACCGCCATTTTAAGTGGGTATTCATGTACAACCCTCCGGAAAGTTCAAAAGGATGATGTTGAAAAACAGATACAATCCATTAAGCAGGAATTTGTACCCGACACCCGTGTGGAAATTTTTGAAGTAGAAGTAGAATCCCGGGATGGTGAACTGGTAATTAAAGGAGCCACTTCTTCCGAAAAAGCCTATAAAGAAATTGAACATACCTTAGAAGCCTCATCCGAAAAGCACATCATCAACCAGATCAGGCTTCTCCCCGACAGCAGCCTGAAATATACCCGCGGGATTATCAACCTGTCAGTGGGAAACATCCGTTCCGGAGCCGGTCATGCTTCCACCTTAATTACCCAGGCTTTAATGGGAACGCCGGTGAAGATCCATGAAAAGGATGGCTGGTGGTACAGGATCCAGACACCGGACAATTATATTGCCTGGATCGACGCCTCGGGGGTTAAGCCATTGAACAAATCAAAGGTGAAAAACTGGAAAGCATCGGAAAAGGTCATTTTCATCGATCAATATGGTTCGGTTTACAAATCAAAAAGCAAGGAATCCAATCCTGTTTCGGATGCTGTTATGGGCAACATTTTCAAAATGACTGAAAATTCAAATCATTGGTATGAAGTAGAATTTCCTGATGGACGAACAGGTTTCCTTGAGAAAAAGAAAGCCATAACCATCTCTGAATGGCAAAATCAAATCCAGGTAACAGGTGAAAGCCTGGTATCACTGGCCAGGTCATTTATGGGCGTTCCCTATTTGTGGGGCGGAACTTCCATTAAAGGAGTGGATTGCAGCGGATTTGTAAAAATCATTTATTTTATGCACGGTATCATTCTCCAAAGGGATGCTTCCCAACAGAACAATTATGGCGAAGTGATCCCGGTAAAAAACAGCTACAAGGTCTTAAAACCGGGAGATCTGCTGTTCTTTGGAGAAAGCAGGGTAACCCATGTAGGCATGTACATTGGTGATAATCAATTCATTCATTCTGCCGGACGCGTAAAAATCAACAGCTTAAATGAAAGCGATCCACACTACAGTGAATACAGGGCCAATACGCTTATAAGGGCAAGAAGGATCGTCAATTCCCTGGAAGAAGCAGGCATCTCACTTTATAAGGAAAATTCGTTTTATCAATAAAAGAAAAAGTATGAAACATAGCCGGAGAGATTTTTTAAAGAAAGCCGGGACACTGACAGCTTCGGGATTTGTGCTTCCGGCTGCTACAGGCATGAATCCAACGACAAAAAACATTTCAAAAAAATTTAAAGGATCGGGTATAATGAAATTAACCTACAAAGAATACGAATTACAGCTCAAGCATGTCTTTACGATTTCAAAAAATTCACGCACCACCACGCCTGACATGCAGGTACAGATCCACTATGAAGGTTACACGGGATACGGCGAAGCGGCCATACCACCCTATTACCCGGAAAATCCGGAGAGCGCAAAGAAGTTCTACGAAAAACTGAATCTGGGCCAATTTAAGGATCCCTTCGAAATGGAAAAGATCCTGGATTATGTGGATCATGTGGCGCCGGGGAATCACTTTGCCAAGGCTTCCATTGATATTGCCCTTCACGATCTGGTGGGAAAGCTTATGGGATACCCCTTGTATAAAATATGGGGCTACGATAAATCCAAAGCACCGTCCACTTCTTTTACAATTGGCATCGACGAGCCTGAAACGGTGAAGCAAAAAACGAGGGAGGCGGATCGCTTTAATGTCCTCAAGGTAAAACTGGGCGGCGACAACGACAGGGAAATGATCAACTCGGTAAGGGGGGTGGCTCTTGAAAAGCCTCTTTATGTGGATGTCAACGGTGGCTGGAAAGACAAGCAACAGGCCCTTGAAATGGTTCACTGGCTTGAGGAAAAAGGCATTGTTTTTGTGGAACAGCCCATGCCCACAGATCAAACAGAGGATATAGCCTGGTTAAGTGAAAAGAGCCCCCTGCCCATCATTGCCGATGAATCCATTCAACGGCTACCCTCGGTAATGGATGCCTATCAGGTGTATGACGGGATCAACATCAAGCTGATGAAATGCACTGGAATACGCGAAGCCCATAAAATGCTCAACCTCGCCCGGAGCCTGGACATGAAAGTCCTGATGGGCTGCATGGTGGCCTCTTCGTGTTCCATATCCGCTGCAGCACAATTGTCGCCGGCCATTGACTGGGCCGACCTAGACGGGAACCTGCTCATCAGCAACGACCCCTTTGAAGGTGTGCTTGTGGAAGATGGAAAGCTGGTTTTACCCGACCGGCCGGGTATTGGAGTAAGGAAACTCAGGGAGATTTGATTGAAATGAAATTTTATGTAAAGATTCTCAAACCCCCTGCAGGACTGCCCATACCTTTGCAGGACCACCTATACCCCTTGCAGGACGGGGGATATTTCTGCAGGATGATCTAAAGCTATGCAGGACATAGGGAAAATTTGCAGGAATAGCAGAATATCCTGCAGGAATAGCAGAATATTCTGCAGGAATAACAGAAAATATTGGTAAGATAACGAAAAAATCTGCAGGATGACCGCCTGGCGTTGCAGGAATGGCTTATACCCATGCAGAAAGCCGAAAAAAATACGTAGGAATCAATTAAAATTCCGCAGGAAGTATTTAAATCCCTGTTAGAATAAAGAAAAAATATGCAGGAATAACCACCGAATGACAATCAATGACCATTTAATGACGATTAATGACAATCAATGACCCCCTCATCCCCCAAATATCAAATATATTGCCGCAGCCACGGCAGCTCCTGTCAGTGGGCCAAAAACAGGCACCCAGGAATAACCCCAGTCCGAGCCTTGCTTGCCTTTTATAGGCAAAATGGCATGCATGATACGGGGCCCCAAATCCCTTGCCGGATTGATGGCATATCCGGTGGGACCACCCAGGGACATACCGATCACACCCACCAATAGACCAACAGGCAACGCACCGATCGAGCCCAGACCCACTTCTACATCTCGCAAGTTGGGTGATTCAATGGTAGGCCCGGCAAACAGGAAAACTGCATAAACCAGCACAAAGGTGCCTATCACCTCTGTCAAAAAATTCTTCTTTTTATTGCGAATTTCCGGAATAGTTGAGAAAATACCCAGTTTGGCAACAGGGTCATTGGTTGCCTTGAAATGATCGTGATAAGAGAGCCAAACAAGAAAAGCACCAAGTGCGGCACCTATCATCTGTGCCGTCACATAGGTCCCAACCTTTGCCCAGGGGAAGGCACCTCCCAATGCCAGGCCGAAAGTAACGGCCGGGTTAATATGGGCACCCGATACCGGACCCACGGTCGCCACTGCAATAAATACCCCGAGGCCCCAACCCCAGGTAATTAAAAGCCATCCGCCACCGTTTCCCTTGGTCTTATTTAACACGACATTTGCTACAACTCCGCCACCGCAGATAATAAGAAACATGGTCCCGATAATTTCTGCAACAAATTCATTCATGAAGCATAATGTTTTTATGTTTTAACTATTTATTGTCTTCAAGAAAATATCCTTGAGCAATGCTGGTGAACCGGTCTACCTGTTCCTGCTGCCACTGCTTGTCTTTACTAAGTTCGCGGGCCAGGATCCGGGCTACTTCAGGTGCCATGTCAACAGCAGCACGTGCATCCAGGCACAATGCCCTGACCCGTCTTGCCAGTACATCATCCACAGTACGGGCCATTTCATTCCTGGCAGCCCAAACCACTTCTGCTTTTGTAAAATCCAGTCGGCTATCAAGCCGTTCGGCAAGTTCGGGTTCCTCTTCCATCAGCTTCTCAATGGCTTTTTGGTCCGAACCATATACATAGAGATGGTTGTTCCTGTCAACTTCTTCCAAATATCCATGGATGGGCAGGTTTTTGGTTCTGGAGGGTTTTCTTTCCATGCCGTTAACCTTTATGACCCTGTCGATGGTATCTTCCCCCATCTTCCGGTAGGTGGTCCACTTACCTCCTGTTAAAGTCACCAGCCCGGAGGATGAAACCATCACTTTATGACCCCGTGATATCTCCTTGGTGTTTTTTCCTGCTCCCTGGGGTGCTGCCAGGGGCCGCAAACCGGCAAAGATGCACTTCACATCGCTTCTTTTCGGCGCTTTATCAAGATACTCCCCGGCAGTATTCAGCACAAATTCAATCTCCTCTTCCAGCGCTCTCGGCTCCAGCGTAGGATGATCCACTTTTGTATCCGTGGTGCCTACCACCACCTTACCGCGCCAGGGTACAGCAAAAAGCACCCGGCCGTCACTGGTTTTCGGGATCATAATCGCATAATCGCTCTGCAGGAACTCCTGGTCCAGAACAATATGAATGCCCTGGCTCGGCATAATGCGCCGGGGTGCATCGGGCTCATCCATTTTCAGAATATCATCCGCAAATACACCCGTAGCATTCACTACCGATTTAGCCTGAAGGGTGTACTCTTCGCCGGTTTCAACATCGGTGGCTTTCACACCACTTACCTTTCCATTGCCGTCTTTCAGCAAATCGGTAGCCTTGCAGTAGTTCAACGCAAGGCTGCCATAATCAACAATGGTTTGTGCCATGTTCACCGCCAGCCTGGAGTCGTCAAACTGACCGTCGTGATAAACCACACCCCCGTACAAACCGTCTTTTCTGATGTTGGGCAGGTATTCCAGGGTTTTCTTTCTCGAAGTATGGACTGAGGATCCCAAACTCAGCCTTCCGGCCATCAGGTCGTACAATTTAAGGCCTATCGTATAAAATGGGCCTCCCCACCATTCATAGTTGGGTATAACAAAAGACTGGTTCTTTACCAGGTGTGGTGCATTTTTCCTAAGCAGTCCCCGTTCCCTCAGAGCTTCCAGGACAAGAAAAATATCTCCCTGGGCAAGATAGCGAACGCCTCCATGTACCAGCTTGGTGCTACGGCTGGAAGTACCTTTTGAAAAATCGGCCATCTCAAGCAATGCCGTACGATATCCCCTTGTTGCTGCCTCCAGTGCAGCCCCCAGCCCTGAGGCGCCTCCTCCTATAACAACCACATCCCATGGCTGTTTGTTATCTTTTATCTGTTTTACCAGGTTATCTCTGTTCATAAACCGTCTGTTTTTATTATTAATAGATTCATTAGGCACTTACTTTTTATTTTCGTGATTTTTTGGCAGAAAATGAAATTCTAATATCCCTGCCTTGCCAGCAGGCAGGTAATTTCGAAATTCTAAACAATATCAAATGACCAAATAAAAAATTATCAAAATGAACAAATGGGGCTCCTGTTTTAATTTCCGGCAGCTGCCGGATTGAATCATTGGAATTTGTTTAGGATTTAAGATTTAGAATTTAGGATTTCCAGTTTATCTGGGTTAGGCTATTCATCATCATCGTCAATCCAA
>CAYNPZ010000191.1:0-7379 GCA_964399175.1 uncultured Bacteroidales bacterium
GTGCAGCCTCACGTAGTAGTCGTCATAGCCGGGTATGGTTTCGATATGGTTCTTCCAGCCGGGAGGATCGACGGACGGACTTGAACCATTCCGGTTCTTAAAACTCAGGGGTTCGGCGACAACATGTCCTCCTTTACCGCTGCCGTAAATATCATTGTAATCGACAGAGGTGGGTGGTATTTCGGAGTCGCTTGCCGTGCTAATGCCCAGGTCAACCAGGTGACCGGCCAGCGTGTCGAAATGCTCATTCAGCTGGGTCTGTAGTTGAGACTGTCGGTTTTCGTCCTTTGTATTGTTAATCGACTTTTTAGTCGATTCCATCTTGCCGTAAACGTTTCTGGCCTTCGATAGTGCGGCTGATTTGGCTGAACTGTCGCCGTTGTTTGATTTGCTGATCTCTTTTTCTTTTTGATTGAACAGCCTGGTAATGGGTATTTCCTCACTGGCGACTACAAGCTGAGCTGAAGAGCTTTTTCCTCTGAAGTAGAGGGAATGAGATTTTCCTTTTTTGGTTTTGAATTGTTTCTTTTTCTGCCACCATTTGCGGATGGCGTTGGCACCGGATTTTGCCATATTCAGCACACCCTTTCCCATACTCATTGCTTTATCGATCAGCCAGTCGATTCCTTCGTTGATTTTGGCCCGTAAGCCTCCAATCATCTCGGATATTTTTTGGCCCAGGTTGCTCAGCCCGGCCTGGTTAGCCAGGAAGCTCAAAGCAACAGGTATGCCTTTTGCCAGGGCATTTTCAAGGAAGGTTGCTGCCTGGCTGATGTTGCCGCGGGCTATGTTGGCAACACCGGCAACGAAAGAGTTGACGATCTGAAGCATCTCCCTCAGCTTGTTGACCAGTGTTTGTACTGCCTTGTAAAAGGCGATGAAGCCGTTTACCACTGCCATGATGCCTGTGGGATCAAGCATGGAAAGCAGCTTGGCGGTAACCTTTCTAATGATCTTGGTCACGATCCAGTTCTTAATGCGGTCGATGACCATGCTCCACAGATCGCTGAGTTTTTCCTGTATCTTTTCCCAGATGGCAATCGGCCCGCGTTCCATAACATCCTTTATGAAGGTCCAAATGCCTGTTAAGCGGTCTACCATGGCTCGCATCCGATCTACCTTTTCCTGACCGATCTTTTCGGCCAATCGGTTCCATATGTTATCTACCGTAATCCCCAGCAAATCCATAACCATGCCCAGAACAGAACGGAAGGAGAGGTCGGCTGGAGGTTCAATCCCCGCCTGGCTAAGCTGACCGAATAGCCAGTCTCGCAGTCCGTTCATGAGGTGGGAGACAAAATTATCGAAGAACTGGGAGAATCCTTTTTTGACAGCATTCATAAGATTCAGGAAGAACTGAATGGGATCGGCTTTGATGCTTTCATAAGCTTTCATGGCATTGTTGATGATACTCTGGATCGTCTTGAACGGGAAGTTCATTGCTTCCAGGGCAAACCTTACCACTGCCTTGATGACTTCATAGATAAAGCTTAGTATCCTGCCGATGGGTTCGCTGAGGGTATTGATGATCCGGCGGAAAGCCGCAATGGGATTGGCCAGATCACTAAGGCTGAAGGTATTCCAGAGGTTGATAAACAATCCGCGAATGTAGCTCCAGGTGATGTTAAGCGAGGCCACAGCCCCCTCTATCCAAGAGATCAAACGCTGAACGGCTCCCGACTCCTTTAATTGATTGAATTTTTCTATGCCTCCCTCCATCAGGCTGAAGAATCCCCGTATGAGCTTCATAGGCGTCCGCTCCACATTTTCCCAGGTAAAGGGATCTCTTCCCAGCAGCACCCTGATCAGCGGATAGCCCCGCTTGCCCATGGCCCAGGAGGACAAGCGTCTTAACAGGGCATCTTTGATGAACTCCAAGATTTTGGAGGCTACATCCCAAAGGAAAGTAAATATTCTGCTTACCGGTCGTTCAAACAGGCTGTATATTTTTCGGAAGGTGTCAATTGGATTCAGCAAGTTTTGGATGGTAACAAAGCTCCATACCCGGGAAAATGCCGTACCCAGTCTGATAAGGGCAGTCCAAACGCGTGTGACAGACCGGTTCGTCCAGTTTGCTGCCCGCTGAAGGGTTCCGGATTCTTTCATTTGCCTGAGCTGTTCCTGCCCCTGCGGATGCAGTTGAATGAATCCTTTCAGTATTTTCATCCCGGTTCGCTCCACAGGGTCTCCCGTAATGGGATCATAGCCGAGAATCACCCTTATCAGGGGATAGGCATTCGTTTTGTTTTTGATGAATTTAACAACTTTGGAAATGATGTAATTCTTCAGGATCTCCAAAAACTTGGAGGTTATATTTTTGGCAAAGCGAATGATGCGGTTCATTGGAGCGGAAAAGATGCGAAGCAGCTCGTTCAGCTTTTGCTTTGGCTGGCCGATATCGCTTATGCTCAAACTTCCCCACCAGTTGTTATACTGCTCCATGATGGCAGCGGGATCGATGTTCATCAGCTCGATCTGGTTGTCCAGCCATCTGGCCGCTTCGCTCAGGGCGCCCTCTTCCTGGAGTTTGCGTTTGTATTTTTCGCCGTTGGGGATGATGTCGAGTCCGGCTTCTATGAAGTTTCTTCCATTGCGTGCAACGTTCCTGCCCCGGATGGGGTCGCGTCCAATGACAACTGTAAATAACTCATATCCGGGAATATCTGTAACGAGATTCTGGAATTTGCCTAAAAGCCAGTCTTTACCTGCTTCAAGGCTGTCACCGGCCCACTCAGCAGCGCTGCTTATGGCTCCACCTACCGCACTGGCAGCATCACCTAACCAGGAACGTTGTATTTTGTTTTTGGAGGCTTTCGACAGGTTGTTTTGTTTTTTTGCACCCGGGCTTTGCTGTATAGTATGCGTAAGCTCGTGTGCGATCAGGTGCCTGCCTGTATCAGTGGACGGCTGGTATTTGCCTTCGTTGAAGTAGATGTCGTTTCCATGGGTGAAGGCCTGGGCATTGATGGAATCACTCATCTCACCTGCCTGCCGATCGGTGTGGATTTTGACACCGCTGAAATCAGCGCCCATGCTCTTGCCCATGTCAGACTGGACATCAGGGGGCAGGGGAGAGCCTTTGCCTTTGGATTCCTTAAGCCTGGAATCAAAGTTTTTTTCTGTACCCTCTTCACTGTTTTCTGATTCTTCGGATTCTTTTTGCTGAACTTCTTCTACTACATCGTTGCGCTCAGATTGCCTGGCTTTTGTATCCACGGCTGATGCAACATGGTTCGTATTTTCGGCATTTGTAGGTTTATCCTTTCGTATGGCAGGCTTGGTTTGAATAGCGGAAGGATCTTCTGCAGATTCACTCTCAGGTTCACGATCGAAAAATCTTTTTCTGGTAACTGTATTTCCTGAGATGAACGGAGGCGGGCTTTCATCATTGCCCATAAACATGGCCCGAACAGGTTGATCGGAATGGCCTACCACCTGGTCGGCCACATCATCAGCCTCTTGCTCATGCTTATCGTCTTTGTCCCCAATGCTCAATTGCGATTGTACAAAAGGAGCTTCATGGTTTTGGATGCTATGCTGTGTATCCTTTTGCCCTTCCTTATTAAGAAACATACCCTTCCTGTTCAAATGGGCAGTTGTGGAAGGTTTATGTTTCCGGGCAGTGGATTTCATGTATCGTTGTTTTTAACCTGAAAGGATCCGGATCTCCTCTTTGCCTGGAAACTCAGATGAGAGAAGTAATCCGGAACCTGACAGGGGCTATTTGACTGATTTGCTATGATGGCTGTTGTGGGCCATTATGAATTTTTCTTCTTTTTCTTTTTCTTGTTTCTTGCAATCAGTGCGATGATGATAATAATGACCGCTACTATAATATATAATAACTGATTCTTGTTCTCATCAACTACGCCTTCACCTCCCGGTATTTGAGAAAGGCTCGTTTCGGTATAGGTGTTCTCCTTAATATTTAATTTTACTGACGGATCAGATGATAAAAAGCCCGTGCTGGGAACAGCAGCCGTGTAAGTACCATCGAGATTGTCCGTCAGCTTGACTTTTTCGTTATCGACCAGCAATTCAATTTGGTTCAGGCGGTTCGGTCCGATCAGATGGCCAAATTTATTTTTGGGCGTGATCATGAATTGGTTTGCCTTCCCCGATGTATCAATTTTGAATACGGTTTGCTCTTTGTCAGCCTGACCAAAATCGATGGTGGTGGTAGTGAAATGATAGCGCTGGAATGTTCCTGTTTCAGGATCCTTACCCCGGAACCGGAAGATTACCCTGTAGGTTCCGGATTCTTTCGTGTTGTTGAATTGGGCCGTATAGGAGCCATCTCCATTGTTGTTCAGGTTAACCGTGTTTTCCTGGAGTTCAAGTGCCTTGATGAAATTTTTGTTGAAGGCAATGAGCTTTTCGTATTTGCTCTGGCCGGGGTGAACGCTCTCTTCTGTTTGCCAGTCGGATGGCATTTCCTGATCAACTTCAGCTTCGGCAAACAGATCGTTCAGGTCTTGCCCCGGCTTCAAAACAAAAGCCCTGCTTTGGGTTAAGTTTGAAGCCGGTTTTCCGGCCAGGTTGACTTCCAGGTTCAGGTTAAGGGGCTCTCCTGGTGCGGTTTTTCCACCGACGGAAGTTGAGTAGTCTACATAATCATCGTTTACCATACAGGTGGTGGTGAAGCTTATCCCTCTTCTTCCGCCGAAGCTGACCTGCCAGTCACCACCCATGGAAGCGCCTCTGGATTCGACCAAAAGTTCATTGGCGAAGAACCTGATATGGGATCCGTAATACTCTACCTGATCATTGAAAGAGACTCCATCTTTTTGTATGTTCATTTCCAGACCATCCATATCTCTTGGATCGCCTACAGCTTTGATCAGTATTTTACTCGCTGTATTGTTTACCGTGAAATATTCAGAAAAGCTCCCGCCGCGAGTAGCTCTTGTTGCGATTTCGATATTTGGCAACATCGTTTTTCGTTTGTCTACAATGGCTGGGCTGAAATCGGAAAGGGCAGAAACAATTGTCTGATTAAACATGTCATCGAGATCTGCTAGGTCCGTAGTGTTAATATTTAGATAAGAACCGGGATCTGGGCCTACAGTAGCTATATCCTGCATTAGTGATGATAGAGCATTATCTCCAATGGCCAGCGTATGGATTTTCATTTGCCGGGGCGGGCTGCTTAAATCAAGGGAACCAGAAGGCCAGCCGGTTCCGTCGGGATATTCGTTGTGGTCTGTAATTACTTTTGATGTCATCATATCATAGGAGGGTTCCCGGTTCCCCATGCCATCGCTGAAGACAATGATGTTTCTTTCTTCCACGTCGTTGCTGAATTCATTGGCTGCGGCAAAAATACCCCCACCCAGAGAAGTAAAACCGGAAGGAGATTTTGCTGCCATATCTTCCTTTATGGAGCCGCTACCTTCCAAAGAAATAGGTTGCGGACAATCTGTGAACTTATGCAGCCCTGCACCACCATCTTTTATAAAATTGCTTCTGGAATCATCAAAATATACCACGCCGATGCGGTCATCGACTACTCCCCAATCACGGTATGTCCGCAAAAAGGATTGAACGCTCCGCTCGAGAACTTCATACTTATTTAAAGGAACGTCGGTTACGTCCTGGGCCATGCTTCCCGATTTATCCAGAACCAACATGACATCTGCATGAGGACGGTCATCAAAAACACCAATTTTAATTACTGCATCATCAATTAAGTTATTTTCATTATCATAGGCCCCTATCCTGGTTGAACTAATACCTAGCTCTGTGGGAGTACCACTGATTTCACCAGTAGAGTTATCTAAATTGATGCCATTTATATTAATCGATTCACCGGGCATTGGATACCATCCGCTGACCTCAACATCAGCATTTAGTGATTTTGGTGTTAGGGGCTGTCCTTTGGTGCCCGTCATAAAACATTGAGGTGCCTCATCCGAAGTAATTTGTTGACTATGAGCCGGAATTGATTTACCAATTAACAATGAAAAAAAGATAAGCAACGCTAGATAGGGCGTTCTTCGTTTAATTACTTTTTTTTGTTTTTTCATAATTCATAATTTTAGGGGGTTTGATAATTTTTGTCTGGTTTTATTTTAATGTATGACATTTATTAATTAACCTTTGCTAATTCCACTTCACGAAAATCACCTGTTTCATCCAGGGGAAACTGACAATTTGGTAGCTCCAGGGCAAACTGTCCAGTAAAATGTCAATGGTATCCTGCTCAACATTCAGCTTCCATCCATTATCCACCTTGCTCAGCTTTCCCGGCCGCTGAAGAAATCCCTCGCGCAATCCTTGCGGAGTTGTGTTTTTCAAAGCGCCCCAGTTTTCAATTACAGCATGAAGCAATTTGTCGCATTCCCTGAGCTCGGCATCTTTCAGTTCAACATTTTTTGGCACAGGCATCTCAATGGGCAGCCCGAGCATCACTTTGTTAAAAACCAGTTCCGGCTCTTCCGGCCATTTGTCATTATTTGCCAGGTAGTGAAACAGAAATGCCGCCCTGATTTGGGCTTGCCTGTTGATAAATTGATTTTCACGCACCAACCCCAATTCTCCAAAGAACATTTGAAGATACGGGGTCAGTAAAACCAAACCTGAATTGGTGATGTAATGATATTCTTCCTTCCCGCTTTTTTCCTGATCATCATGGAAGAGGTTTTTGATATTTTCAATTAATGACGGATCCGATTTTTCAGACTGATCAGTCTGGCCTTGATATTCATTGTTTTCTCCCGGCCAATTGGCATGGGGGTCTGAATTTTTTGTTTGATTATCCCCTGGCTGCCGGATAATGGTATCACTTTTATCTGTAGTCCCTCTTTTGTCTTCTGATGTTCCTTGATCCGGCCATTTTGATTCCTTTTCCAAAAGATCCATCAGTTGCCCCGTGAAAATATCCTTGTTAGGGGAGGATTGGCCCTGCCATTTTTCTATTATTCTTTTGATTGTCTCTTTTGTTGCTTTGTCCTGGCTTATTAGAAAGTTCCTATACCATCGGGTCAATAATGATTGGATCAGGTTTTGCCTGTTTGTGCCATTATATTCAGTCTCTTCTAAAAAGACAACCATCAGTTTTTCTACAAATGAAGTATAAACGTCATCGGATAATGTTTCTGAACCGGCAGCTTCATTGAGGAGCAGGTCATGGAACAGTTTAATGCCTGAATCGATATAGACTTTGTAGAAACTACCATAGTTTTCCAGAAGGTTTTCCAGAAAACGGGAAGAAAACTGGTAGGCCAGCCTTTGAGTAGTATAAGGCATTTGCTTGTTTAACATTCTTAATTCCTCAACCAGCTTTGCATCTGTTAGCTGAAGCCTGACCATTTCCTTTTCCAACTCCTCAATGGCATAAGTACGCATGGTTTCCGGCAGCATACTTGTTTTAAGAAAAT